>NZ_JALHBK010000039.1:0-75611 GCF_031570565.1 Nonomuraea sp. 3-1Str | reverse complement strand
AGCCTGCGGACCTTGACCGGTTGTGTCACCTGGCCCCCCGAGCGCCGATCGAACGTGATCAGCACCATCCAACCGGCAAGGGCGCTCTACACGCCAACCCGGCGATCATTTCCGGTCACAGCACTAGCTTGATCACCTTTTCGCAGATCTCCCCGGCTTCCTTGCCGTGCGTCTTGTCCTGGAACAGCTCTTGCGCCTCGCTCAGGAACACGACCAGGGGATGCAGCCCTGATCCCTTGAGCGATGCCAACTCGGGAGTGACCTTGTTCTCAGGAGCCTTGCCCAGCTCGTGGTAGTGGCTGATGCGAGCGGCGCGCCGCTCGCACTCGACGTACAGCCACTTGACCAGAGCGGCGGCACGGCCGATAACCTGGTCACTGCTGCCGTTGCCGTACTCGGCGCACACCGGCTCCGTGACCTTGAAGTCGCCGACGCCCTTGAATTCATATCCGTGCAGCTCCACGCGGGGATCGAGGGATGCGGCGAGTACCAGCAGGCGCATCAGGAACGTCTTGCCGCTGCCGGGCTGCCCGCCGATGAGCCAGTTGCGATACATCAACTCCGCGTTGATGAACTCCATGCGCGGCGTGGTCGCGAAGGGAAAGGGCTGGAACACGTCCACGCTTCCCGCCCGCAGCAGCGGCCATACCGGTTGCTTCATCTTGCCGGCGGGCTCGTAGCCGACCCACAGCGCCAGCCGTCCCGGATGGCCGCTCGCGGGCTCTGGCCAGACCTGATCCAGCGGAAGCCGCAACGCTGATGCCAACCGGCCGCGCCGTGCCACGACATCGGCGGCTTCCACACCGAACGGCAGATCCACGATGGCCAGATGTCCGGGGCCATCGCGGTGGATGTCACGCGGGAAGCTGATCGCGTGCTGATCCTTGGCGACCGCCTGATTGATCGCCTGGATACCGATGCTGAGCAGCCCGCGCCTTACCAGCTCAGCCGTGAGCTTGCGATAGCGCGGGCCCTGACTGACCCGATCGGTGATCGGCTTGTCTGCCGGACGCCCGACTCGCGCCAGGACAAGCAACAGCATCCCGAGAGCGGCCAGCCTCGCCCCGTCCGGGACGCTGACGTCCAGCAGACCTGCGCTGGGCGGAAGGCGACCCGGCGTTCCTTCTTGAGGAAGGCGTGAGCTACGTGCGCGCGTGGGCGGAGGCTCAGCGTGCTGCCACCCAGCTCAAGGACAGCTTGGCCGGCGCGGGGCGTGGCGACGCCATGCCGTACCTGCGGGCCGACGTGAACGAGTTCGGCGTCGGCTTCGTGGAGCTGGGCCGCGTCTCTCCCGAAACAGCCGCTTTGATCGCCCGCGCTCTGGAGGTACTGGCAAGCACCGAAGGGAGGCGTGACGAGTGCGCAGCATGACCCCCAGGCAGGCGCCCCGCCTGGCCTCAATCACTCCAGTGCGGATCGCGGAGCAGTTACGCGCGGAGCTTGAAAGGCATGGGATCGCCGCCGACGTCAACGATGGGTACGGGCTGGCGGTCGTGTCCGTCTGGCACGGGTTGGTTGTGTGGACGGACGGGCTGAACCTTTGGTGGCGCGTCGGTTGGAGCAGGCGACGTAAGCGCCCCATCTATGCATGGCATCCCGCATCGGAGCCTCCGAGAGCGGCCAACCGCATCGCCATCTGCTACGCGAACCTGCGCGCCGCCACCGCGCATCAGTGATCTCTCCGCAGCCGAGTAGCCCTCGATCAGACCTTCGTTACTTACGGGAAGTGTGATGCCCGCTGTCTGGGAGCCCTTTCAAAGTGATCGGTGCGATCACCTCAGAGTCACCGAGACCTCTTGCTGCGGGATATACGAGTGGGCTGGTCAGGGCGGACTGTTCTTCGTCCTCCGCTACAACGGACAGGGGTATGAGGAGACCGGAAGGGGTCTCTACCGCAATGCGCGTGTCGTCTGGGACGACCTCGTCCACGCGCATGCACAGTCACATCTGTCCAGGCGTAGGACGTTGTCGGGGGAGAAGTTCACGAGGGACGTGGCCTGACCGTTG
The DNA here is from genome assembly GCF_031570565.1 of Nonomuraea sp. 3-1Str. NCBI lineage: Bacteria > Bacillati > Actinomycetota > Actinomycetes > Streptosporangiales > Streptosporangiaceae > Nonomuraea > Nonomuraea sp. 3-1Str. Next base: position 73,604 of record NZ_JALHBK010000039.1, on the reverse strand, counting down.
ACCGATCAAGCACTCAAAGAGTCCTTTTCAACCCACGCAGCCGCACAGGCTCTACGACCATACGACGGCTGTCCAGATTCACCATGGTCCCTCATCCTGGTCGCTACATGGGAAGCTCGATGCCGTCAGGATCAGCGATCAGGCAGATGTGCTCACGCTCTTCACCGATCGCCCGCCACGCGCTGATAGCAGTTATGATCGCCACCACAACTCGAACAGAAATCCGGAGAGTCTTGTGGCCGGTGGATCATGGCCTTGGGAGCCACCCTCGTTCTCTCCTGCGACTGGCCGCAAAGATCGGCTACGAGTCCTGCAGGAGATGCGCGGCTTCTGGAACAATCTCGGCATCGAGCGACGCGAGCAAGTTCATCAGCAGGTTGCAACGGCTCGCGAACGCCAGAGGAAGGTCAGCACGTTTTGGGACGAGCATAAGGCGATCGTCACGGACCGCTGGAGGTCGAGGCCACGCGGTCGAGGGGTGGTCACCGTAGCCGACATTCCTGAGGTGGCAGCACAATGGCACCCAGCTAATCCCGGCTCCGCCGATCAAGTGCTAGCCAGTCACCAAGGCAAAACCGGGGAACCAAGCCCGTATCGCTGGCTCTGCCCGCTCGGGCAAGGACACCCGTCCTGGTCCGCCTGGCCCAAGGACAGGGTTCAGAAAGGGACCAGATGTCCTAGCTGCCAGCATCTGATCTCTTTAGCTGACGTTCCCGCCCTGTCTGAGCAGTACCGGGGTACAGTCCCCGTGAATGAGGTGCCGTTCGCCTCGCATGAGGTTGTCGAGTGGGAGTGTCGCACATGGGTGGCAGACCCGCATACTGGCCGGTGGCACAAGGCTCGTCACCGGTTCACCGCCGTGGTGAAGGAACGCGTCCTTCAGGGTGATGCCTGTCGCGTCTGCGCGGGCTTCGTCATCGACGACACCAACAGTCTGCAGACGTGGTTTCCGGAGATCGCCGCCGAACTCGATGACGATGAACTCGACCCTCGAGCTCTTCCCACCAGTCGGCACAATGCGAAACGCAGGGAGCAGGCGGACGGCCACCGATACGCCGAGTTGCCGTGGCGATGCCGACACGGTCATCGCTGGCCAGCCACGATCGCCAACCGTGTGTCCAGCGGCGGCTGCCCGCACTGTTCACCCTCTGGCCTGTCGAAAGAACAGATCCGCCTCACCGCCGAACTCGCCGGACTCCTGCGCCTAGTGCCACCTGACCGGCCAGACCCGCGCCTACCCGTGGGAGTGCCCGACTTCGGCTCGCACCGCATTGCGGTCCCGACCCACCTCAGGCCAGCCGAATTTCGAAACGCGAAGATTGAAGTGGATGCGATCTTCGCCTTCGACTGCCACCTCATCGGCCTAGAATACGACGGGGCATTCCACCACTCGGGACAACGTCGGGACCGGCTGGCCTTTACCCGTCAGAAGGATTTCGTCCTCCAGCAGCTCGGTTATCTGGTCGTCCATGTCCGGCTCGGCAAGGTGCCCCAGTTGGACTCACCCCAGGCGATCATCGTGGCGTTGGATGAGCGGGCCAGCGCACATGGAGCAGCAAGTGCGGTCGCCCGGGCGTTGGAAGCCAGGTTGGGTCGTGCGGTGCCCAGACTGCACCAGTACATCCGCGATGGCCGGGCCACGTCCGCTGACCTAGCGGAGCAATTCATCACATGCGTTTGGGGCGTCAAGCGGCCGCGAGCGGGCACCCGCAAGCCGGAGGGGACGCCACGCAAGCAGCGGCAGCTGCGTGCGACACCACCAACGGACGATAGTCTGCTCACGCCGGCCAGCTTGCCCTACCGCTCGCCGGACAGCCAAGGGAGCACGCTGCGCGACTATCGCTGCCGGTGCGGAACTACCGTCATAGGATTGGTCCAGGCTGACGTCACCCGGGGCAACACGCGAAGCTGCGGTTGCCTTGCCCGCAAAAGCAAAACCGTGAGGCGTTCCTCTATCCCGCGATCCCTTGCGCAGGAGGCTCGCCGCTGGGCAGTCGAACGTGGCATCCGGGTGTCGGTGAACGGGCCAGTGTCAGCGCGCTTGATCGCTTCCTACCTACTGGCAGTCGCCGACGCACAGAACATTCCTCGCGATGAGCATGGCCTGGTAGCGGAAGAGTGGGTCCAGGAATGGGCGCGTAGGGAGGGATCACGCTTACTGGCCAGAGGCCGACTGCCGGAACAGACCTGGTACGCGTTCGCTACGGCTCACGGCGCATCGTTCACACCATAGTGAGGGAAAGGACAGCCGCACCCAGAATTCAGCGCGATCGCGAGCACACTGTCCCAGCTCATGGCTAGCTGAGATGCTACCTGTACCGACATCGACCGCAAGCAGCTGACCGACCCGCTACTCGATCACCGACCCTCCCGCCCGTACCCCGGCGGCAAACGGCTGGATTGCTGGCCATCACCAAACTCATACGCTGCGCCCACATCTCCCCACGGGTGGTGTTACCCGGACGGTGATCCACTGGCACACCCTGAACCTTCTACGTAAGTCATATGCGCGCGTGAGCTCGCACCGAACAACGTCGCGGCGATGAGGCCCAGCGGCGCCGCGGCCGTCAATGCGTCCGACAGCCTGCAAGGAGATGCTCTTCGCCCGCGCTAAAACTGGGTGCTGCTCCGCATCAGGCCGTGGCAGGCGATGGCGGCGGCCGCCACCACGTTAAGTGAGTCCACACCAGCGCCCATCGCGGCGGGGCTCATCGGGATACATACCGACTCGTCCGCTTCCCCCAGCCACCGAGACGACAACCCATCACCTTCCGACCCCAGCAACAGCGCCACCCGATCCGACAGCTTGACGGCATCTATGGGCGTAGCGGCCTGATCGGGAGTCAACGCCAGCGTCTGGTAGCCCGCCGCACGAATCTGATCAAGCCCAGTGAACCAGTTCTCCATCCGCGCATACGGGATCGAGAACACCGCCCCCATCGACACCTTCACCGCCCGCCGATACAGCGGATCAGCACACCGCGGCGACAGGATGATCCCGTCCACTCCCAACGCCGCAGCACACCTAAATATGGCGCCCACGTTGCCGTGATCAACGAGATCCTCAAGCACCAGAACCCGCCGAGGGTGTTGTTTCGCGACCTCCACATTGGAGTGGTCGACCAGGTCCTCCAGGACGAGGACGCGCCTGGACGGGTCGCCGGACGCCCCGGCCAGGACGGCCGCCATCGAGGGCAGCGGGAGGCGGGCCATCGAGGCGAGGGCCCCTCGGTGCACCGGGAAGCCCGCGATGCCCTCCATGACCTCGTCGCTCACCACGTACACGAGCGCGTCGCCGAGCACGTCGGACAGCGGCTCCAGCCAGCGGCGCGTGGTGAGGACCGAGCGGACCGGGTAGCCGGCGCCGATCGCGCGCCGGATGACCTTCTCCCCCTCCGCGAGGAACAGCCCGCGCTCGGCCTCCAGGCTCTTGCGCAGCTCCACGTCCCGCAGCCGGGTGTAGTCGGCCAGGCGCGGATCCGCCGCGTCGGTCACGTACTCAAGCACGTTCCGATACTGCCATGAGCCGCGTGACCTGCCAGACCAGCGCGTACCCGAGGAGCACCACCCCAAGGCCGACGATCGTGCCCGCGCCGACCTTGGTGATGACGCTGGGCACGCCGAGCTCCGGCGACGGCGGGTCGACCACCGGCCACAGGAGCGCCCCGGCGATCGTGCCGGCCGAGGCCGCGCCGAGGACGTAGAACCGCACGGCGGGCCTGACGCGCAGCCGCGCGGGCGGCACGACGGCGGGGATGCGCGACAGGCCGCGCCAGACCCACCACACGACCACGGCCAGCCCGACGACCGACGAGACGTACTGGAGCAGCCGGAACAGCCTGATCACACCGAAGACCGACACCGCGAGCCAGTCGCCCCAGCGGGGCGGCGCGGTGGAGTGGGTGAAGGAGTCCCACAGGACGTGGGTCCCGGCGCCGACCAGCGCTCCCATGACGATGGGCAGCACCCGGAAGCTGCGCCACGACGGCAGGAGCGTGGCGGCGCGCCCCGCGAGCCCCGGCGGCAGGAGGGTGATCAGCGGGTCGCGCACCACCAGGTGGAACAGGGCGAGCAGCGCGAGCACGGCGGCGATGTCGATGGTGAGCACGCCGCGCAGGGAATGCCAGTCGGTGTAGTCGGGCAGGAACGGCAGGAAGATCGGCAGATCGGGCACCATGGCGCCCATCGCCAGCGCCCACGGGTCCAGCACCTTGCGGACGCGCGGCGACGACACCAGCGGGAGCACCGCCGCGATGTGGCTCGGCGTGAACGGCACGGCCTGTCAACCCCTCCCCCTCAGTCGGCCCCCATCGGTCGCCCCGCGCAAGAGACCGCAAAGGCGCCCCGGACAGGGCCGTAATCGAGCCCTGAAGCGGACCCGTGATCGGCGGCGACCCGTGAAGTGATCCCCGCAACAGCCCTCCGGTAATCGATCATTGAACATCACCCGACCGACCTTTGCCGCTCGCCTTCGGGATTACTTGGGGTAACGGATAAGGTACGTACCGCTGCCGACGGCCGGACGACGTCGGGGATTCGGGAGGTCAAGGTGCCTGACCAGCGGGTTCACGCGCATCCGGCCGCGTCAGCAGAATGGCTGCGTGCGGCCCGGTCGGCGCGGGCGCTGTCGGTGGCGACCCTGGTGTGGCTGGGCCTGGAGAGCTCGCTCGGTCTGTGGGCGGGGTTCCGGGCGCACTCGGTCGCGTTGATCGGCTGGGGGATGGCGGCGCTGGTCGAGGGTGCCGCGAGCCTCATCGTGGTGTGGCGGTTCACCGGGTCGCGGACGTTGTCCGAGGGCGCCGAGCACCGGGCGCGAAAGGCGTTGGCGGTGAGTTTCTGGGTGCTGGCGCCGTACCTGGTCCTCCATGTCGCGTACGACCTGGACATGGGCCACCGGGCGGTGCCGACGGCGCTGGGGATCGCGGTCACGGCGGTGAGCCTGGTGAGCATGCCGGCCCTGGGACTGGCCAAGCGCCGGCTGGCACGGCGGCTGGCGTCCCCCTCGACCGCCGGGGAGGGCACGCAGAATCTCATCTGCGCGGCGACGGCGGGCGGCGTGCTGGCCGGGCTGTGGCTCAATACGGTCGGCTGGTGGTGGGTGGATCCGGTCATGGCGGTGGCCCTGGCGGCCGTGGCGGCGCGGGAGGGCCATCGGGCCTGGCGTGGTGACGGATGCTGCCACTGAGCTGACACTCCGTAGTATCCGCACCAAAAGGGCTGTTTTGCCACAGTAAGCGCACCGAGTATCGTTCCGGAGGTATTGCGGAGCATCTCCGGTCAGGGTCTCCGGAAGGTCTCAACACACCAAAGAGGACATCGTGGGGCGACACCGCACAGACGAGTTCGATGGCGGCTACCAAGCCCAGGAACCCGCTCCCCGCCGGCGATCCGCCGCACGGGGCCGGGGCAGGGTGCTCGTCCCGCTCGCCGGGGCCGTCGCCCTGGCCGTCCTGCTCGGCGTCGCCGCGTTCGTCATCTTCAACCGCGACCACGACTGCTCGGCGGGCAAGCTGGCGCTGCGCGTGGTGGCGACCCCCGACATCCAGCCGGCCCTGAGCAAGGTCGCCGGCACCTACAACAAGGCCCTGCACTCCATCGACAGCCGCTGCGTCGAGGTGACGGTCACCAAGGAGGCCGCGGCCCGCACAGCCAACGCGCTGGCCGCCGGCAAGGCGGCGGCCGACCTGTGGGTGGCCGACTCCAGCCTCGCGGTGGCCAGGCTGCGCAGCGAGCCCGCGGGCGCCGCCGCGCTGCCCGAGCCGTCCGGCTCGGCCGCCGTGTCGCCCGTCGTGCTGGTGACCGCCAAGGCGTCGGCCGAGAAGCTCGCCGGCAGCCTCCAGCCGAGCTGGGCCGGCATGATCGCGGCGGCGAACGTGGCCAACCCCGACGGACCCGGCAAGAAGGTCCGCGTGCTCGCCCTCGACCCGCAGAAGAACTCCGCGGGCATGGCCGCACTGATCGCCGCCGCGGGCTCGGCCAAGAAGGCGGGCCAGGACAAGGCGCTCGTGGGGGCGCTGAAGGAGCTGTCGGGCCAGATCGTCGCCGACCCCGGCGCGCTGCTGGCCAGCCTCACCGTGAAGTCCGGCAGCAAGGTGCCGGTCGGCGTCGCCTCCGAGCAGAACGTCTACAGCCACAACGCGAAGAAGCCCGACGCGCAGGTGGTGCCGCTCTACCCGGCCGAGGGAACGTACAGCCTGGACTACCCGATGCTGGTCCTGTCCAAGGACGCGGAGGTGCGCAAGGCGGCGGCGGCCTTCCAGAAGGAGCTGACCACCGAGTCGGCCCGCCGGACGCTGCGCGACCAGGGCTTCCGTACGCCCGACGGCAAGGGCGGCGACGCGCTCGCGAAGGACAAGGGCTTCGTCTCCACCGCGCCGCGGGCCCTGGCGCCGCCCGACGCCAAGACGGTGGCGAGCATGGCCCAGACCTGGTCGAGGCTGAACCTGGGCAGTCGCCTGCTGACCCTGCTCGACGTCTCCGGCACCATGGCGCTGCCCGTGCCGGGCACGAACCTGACCCGCATGCAGGCCATCTCCCGCATCGCCACCGAGGGCCTCGGCCTGTTCCCCGCCGACTCGGAGATCGGGGTGTGGGCGTTCTCCACGCACCTCGACGGCCAGGGCAAGGACTGGCGCGAGATGGTGTCGGTGGGGCCGCTGAGCCAGACCGTCGACGGCCGGCTCCGCAAGGAGGCGCTGGCGGCGCAGTTCGCGACCGTGCAGGCCAAGGCCACGGGCGACACGGGGCTGAACGACACGCTCAAGGCCGCCTACACCGAGATGACGAAGTCGTACGCGGAAGACAAGATCAACACGATTGTGATCCTCACCGACGGCGCCGGCAACGACGACCCCGACGGCGGCGTGGGCAACGCGGAGCTCCTGTCGTTCCTGAAGAAGACGTACAACCCGAAGCGGCCGGTCAGCATCCTGCTCATCGCCTTCGGCCCCGACGCGCCCAAGGGCAAGAAGCAGATGGACGCCCTGGCCAAGGCGACCGGCGGCGAGGCGTACGTCGCCGAGAACATCCTCCAGGTGCGCGACTTCTTCCTGCAGGGCATGGAGCGCCGTCTGTGCGCTCCCAAGTGCGACGGCTGACCGTCACACCGGCACCTTCCGTCCCTGTCCTCCCAGCTCATGCCCGTTCGGCATGGGCGGGCGAACGCGGGTCAACCCGGCCGCGCCAGGCGGCGTCCTAGGCGCGTGGGGGTCACACGCGAGCCGCGGGGAGGGTATTCGTGCCTGGATGGCCGACTGTCGACCGCGCCGGGGATCACCGGTTGGCGGACGCGCTGCGGCGCGGCGACCACGGCGCTCCGGCCGAACTGTACGACGCGTACGGCGTGCGGCTGCACGACTACGCCTGCTCGCTGACCGGTGACGGCCACAGCGCCGCGGGGGCCGTGCACGACGCGCTGGTCACCGCGTACGGGCGCGTGGACCGGCTCAAGGACGAGGCGCGGCTGCGCGCCTGGCTGTACGCGCTGACCAGGGTCCAGGTGATGGCCCGGCTGGCGCACCGGAGCGGCGCCCCGGTGCGGGGCGTCGCGGAGCCGTCCGTGGACGAGCCGGACGACCCCGAGCTGGCCGCGCTGGTCTACGACGCGCTGGGCGAGATGGACCGCCTCGACCGGGAGACGCTGGAGCTGTCGCTGCGGCACGGCCTGACCCCGGCCGAGGCGGGCACGGTGCTCGGCCTGACCTCGCGCCAGACCGCCACGCGGCTGCGGCGCTCCCGCGACCACCTGGAGAACGCCGCGGCGGCCGTCATCCTGGCCCGGGTGGGACGCGCCCACTGTCCCGACCTGTCGGCGATGCTCGACTCGTGGGAGGGACCGCTGACCCCGCTGCTGCGGCGCCGGCTGTCGAGGCACATCGGCGGCTGCGAGGTGTGCACCGAGGGACGGCACGGCAAGGTGGCCGGCGAGCGGCTGCTCGACAAGATCCCCGTGGCGTTCCCCCCGCTGTCGCTGCGCCGCCGGTTCATCGCCACCTGCCTCGCCCCCGAGCGCGGCGAGGCCCGCACGCTGATCATGGACAGGGGCGAGAGCTTCGACCGCGACGGGTTCCCCGTCCTGGCCGGCCACCGCTCCCGGCGGCGCTCGCGCAGGCTGGCGCCGGTGGTCATCGCGGGCGCGTGCGTGCTGGCGGGGACGGGCGCGGTGATCGTGGCGAACGCGGCCTCGGGCGGCACGATGTTCCAGGGCGCCCCGTCCGCGACGCAGGACGCCGGGGTGAGCGCCGTCCCCACGCCGGGACGGACGGAGACGGAGCCCGCGGAGCCGGACGACCTCCAGGACGGGCCGGAGGACGCCGGGGACCCCACGCCGGAGCGGACCCCGGCGGCGGACCCGCGTCCGTCCCGGGCGACCCCGCGCCCGGCCGCCACGGGGGCCACCACCCGCCCGGCCACGACCCGCACCCGGCGCCCCGCGGCGGGCGCCCGGCTGAGCGCGGGGTGCCCCGGCGACCTGGACGGGTCGGCCAGGGTGGGCCTGCGTGCCCGCAACGCCGCCGTGGTCTGGAACGCGAGCGCGTCGACGGGGCTCGACGTGTTCCCGTCGGCCGGGTCGATCAGGGCGGGCGGCTCGGTGGCGGTCTGGGTGACGGTGGACGACCCGGACACGGCGGGCGGCGGCACGGTGTCGTTCACCTCGAACGGCGGGCGCGTGAGCTGCCGGCTGTCCTGGGACGGCCGGAGCCAGGTCTCGGAGCCGCCCTCCACCGGAGGGCCGACGCGGTCGCCCGAGAGCACGCCACAGCCGAACAACCCGCCCGGCAATCCGCCCGGCGACCCGCCGGACGACTTTCCGGACGACTCGTCGGCGACTACCGCGCTGGCCGAATCACCGGCAGGACTGGAGTGACGGACGTTACTACGGCGAAAGGCATGGATCGGTAGATCCATGGCAATGACAAACTAGGATAAACCGGGCCCTGACTCGAAGATCGGGCCATCTATAGGGCATCCTGGTGTGCTTGGGGACCGCACCGGCGCCGGAAGAGTACTGATCCGTGTGCCCTATGTCACGGGGAAAAGTCGCCCCTCCGGTAAACCGGAGTGCGTCACCAAGCGTCGGCATTGACGTGTCCATGGACGGATTGGTCCCATGAAATGCGATCAATCGCGCCTTTGCCCAGCCAGGACCGGGAGAACGGTAAATGATCAAGCACCGCCGAGCGCTCGCGTGGCTGCTCGGACTCGCGTGCGTCGCGGGCGCCGTGATCGCGTTGTTCGACATCGAGACACCGCTGCGCCCGTTCCTGATCTCGCTGTTCCTGCTCGTGGTCCCCGGAGCCGCGGTCGTCGGGCTGTTGCGAGATCGTGACCCGCTCGCCGCGCTGTCGGTGGGCGCCGCGGCCAGTCTCGTGGTGAACGTTCTTCTCGCCCAGGCCATGCTCCAGTTCGACGCCTGGTCTCCCCGGGCGGGGGTGGCGACGATCGCCGTGCTCGGAGGGTTCATGTACGTGCTTCGCGTGTTGTACCGGGGGAAGAACATGCAGACCGAACAGGGGGCCAGGACCAAGTGAAGATCACGGTGGTCCGCCCGGGCGAGCTCGGAGACTCCGAGAGAGCCCGCTGGCGCGCGTTGCAGAAGGCAGACCCGAGCCTGGACAACCCGTTCCTGTCCGTCGAGTTCGCCGTCGCCATGGACCGCTTAAGGGACTACGTGCGGGTCGCGGTGCTCGACGACGGCACCGGCATCGTCGGGTTCTTCCCGTACGAGCGCCACAGCTTCGGCATCGGCAAGCCGCTCGGCGGCTTCCTGACGACCTGCCACGGTCTGATCTCGGTTCCCGGCCTGAAGGTGGACGTGCGCGCGTTGCTGCGCGCGTGCAAGCTCACCGTCTACGACTTCGACCACCTCGTGGCGGGCCAGCCGACCTTCGCGGCCTACGAGTCCGACGTCCGGCCGGCGCCGGTCATGGACTTCACCGAGGGCTTCGACGCCTGGCTGGAGCAGGTCAGGACCAACTCCCCCAAGAACCTGAAGACCGTGCGCTACAAGGAGCGCAAGCTCGGAAGGGAGCAGGGTGAGCTGCGCTTCGAGTACGCCTCGGCGGACCCGGAGGTGCTGCGCGTCCTGCTCGGCTGGAAGTCCGACCAGTACCGGCGGACGGGCCGCGTCGACCGGTTCGCGCAGCCCTGGATCGTCGAGCTGATCGACCTCATGCACGCGGAGCGGTCCGCCGACTTCGGCGGCGTCCTCACCATGCTGTACTCGGGCGAGGCGCCGGTCGCCGGCCACTTCGGGCTGCGGACGGCCACCACCCTCGTCGGCTGGTTCCCCGCCTACGACACCGAGTACGCGCGATACTCGCCGGGCATCGTGCACCACCTCCGCATGGCCGAGGCGGCGGCCGAGGCCGGCCTGCTCATGGTCGACATGGGCAAGGGCGGCAAGGAGTACAAGGACTGGCTCAAGAGCGGCGAGCTCTACGTGTCCGAGGGACGGGTCTCCCGGCCCTCGGCCGCGGCGGCCGTCCACTGGATGGGACGAACTCCTTTCAACAAGGCGCGAACAATCGTCATGGATCGGCCGTCTCTCTATAGGGCAGCCGACCGTGTCCTCAAGGGGTTCGGCCGGGTTCGCAGTTCGATCCAGCAGGAGCAGTCCAATGCGGTAGTCAAGGAGCCCACGGGAGCGCGCTAGCGCCCCCGCCTCCTGCACAGCAGCACAGCACCAGAGCAGCAGCAGCACAGCACCAGCACCAGAGCAGCAGCAGAGCACCCGTAGGCACCACCCTCACTCCACAGGACCCCGTGCGCCGATCACGGATCGGCCGTTCCCCACAGCACCCGGGAGCGGCCGGCCCAGGCTCGCGTGGAGGCGGGTCCCGGAAGGATTTACCTCACCATGAGTCCCGAGAGCACCAAGTACAACGGCAAGGCGCAGATCACCCCTCTGCGCTCGATGCCACCCATCGAGCGGTTCACCCCCATCACACCGCACATCGCCATCTCGCCCACCGTCAGCGTGGTCGTCCCGGCGATGAACGAGGCCGAGAACCTCCCCCACGTCTTCGCCACGCTGCCCCAGTGGATCGACGAGATCGTCCTCGTCGACGGCAACTCGGTGGACGACACGGTCGAGGTGGCCAAGCGCCTGCGCCCGAACGTGAAGGTCGTCACGCAGACCGGCCGCGGCAAGGGCGACGCCCTGGCCGCCGGGTTCGCCGCCTGCACGGGCGACATCATCGTCATGATCGACGCCGACGGCTCGACCGACGGCCACGAGATCATCTCGTTCGTCGGCGCGCTGGTGACCGGCGCCGACTTCGTCAAGGGCTCGCGCTACGCGGCCGGCGGCGGCAGCGACGACCTGACGTTCAACCGCAAGTTCGGCAACAAGGTGCTCACCGGCCTCGTCAACATGATGTACGGCACCCAGTACACCGACCTCTGCTACGGCTACAACGCCTTCTGGGCCCGCCACCTCGACGTGCTCGACCTCGACTGCGACGGCTTCGAGGTGGAGACCCTGATGAACGTCCGCGCCGCCAAGGCCGGGCTGAAGGTGCACGAGGTGCCGAGCCACGAGCGCTGCCGCATCCACGGGGAGAGCAACCTGCACGCCGTCCGCGACGGCCTGCGCGTGCTCAGGACCATCCTGCGTGAGCGGCGCCGCAAGCCCACGATCCCGCAGCCGAAGCCGGCCGCCGCCCCCGCCGCTGACCGGGGCGTCGCCTGACCAGCACAAGAAGAGGGATGACAGTGAGAACGTCTGTCGTCATCTGCGTCTACACCGAGGAGCGGTGGGAGGACATCAGGCAGGCCGTCGAGTCGGTCGAGCGGCAGAGCCGCCCGCCACACGAGCTGATCCTGGTGGTCGACCACAACCCGGACCTGCACCTGAAGCTCAAGCAGGCGAACCCACAGGCCATTGTGGTGGAGAACTCGCACGAGCAGGGGCTGTCCGGCGGCAAGAACACCGGCGTGGCCACGGCCACCGGTGACATCGTCGCCTTCCTCGACGACGACGCGGTCGCCGACCCGGGCTGGCTGGAGGCTTTGGAGGAGGGCTTCCAGGATCCGGCCGTCGTCGGCGTGGGCGGACGCACCGACCCACTGTGGGCATCGCGGCGCAGGCCGCGATGGTTCCCCTACGAGTTCGACTGGACCGTCGGCTGCACCTACCGGGGCATGCCGGCGGTCCGCGCGCCGATCCGCAACGTGATGGGCGGCAACGCGGCCTTCCGCCGCGAGGTCGTCTCCGAGGTGGGCGGCTTCCACAGCGGCATCGGCCGCAGCGTCCAGGGCCGCAAGAGCAGGCCCCTGGGCTGTGAGGAGACGGAGTTCTGCATCAGGCTGAGCCAGCGCAAGCCCGGCTCGGTCATGCTGTACGAGCCGCGGGCGGTCATCGGGCACAAGGTGTCGGCGCAGCGTGAGCGCTTCGCCTACTTCAGGTCCCGTTGCTACGCCGAAGGGCTGTCGAAGGCGCTGGTCACGCGCGAGGTGGGCACCCAGGACGGGCTGGCCAGCGAGCGCGCCCACGCGATGAAGACGCTGCCCCTCGGCGCGCTGCGCGGGCTGGGCGAGGCGGTCCGCGGCGACGTGGGCGGCCTCGGCCGCTCCGCCGCGATCGTCATCGGCCTGGCGTGGACCACCTGGGGGTACGTGGTCGGGTCCGCCCGGCTCAAGGGAGCACGCTCGTGATCAGGGTGCCCGTCCTCATGTACCACTCGGTGACCGACAGTCCCAACGAGGAGACCCGCCCCCACTCGGTACGCCCCTCCGATCTGGAGGAGCAACTCGCGTACCTCGTGGAGGGCGGGTTCACCCCGCTGACCTTGGGCGATCTGGTCGCCAGGCTGAACAAGAACACCGGTATGCCCGTCAAACCAGTCGTGGTCACCTTCGATGACGGCTACGCCGACTTCCATGCACACGCGCTCCCGCTGCTGGAGCGCCATCGCTTCCCCGCCACGGTCTTCCTGACCAGCGGCTGGGTGTCCGACGCGGGCGCCGACGCGGCCGGCAGACCGCTGGACGACATGCTGAGCTGGGGTCAGGCCCGGGAGATCGCCCAGACGGGCATCGAGATCGGCGGCCACAGCCACAGCCACCCGCAGCTCGACCAGCTCCCCACCGAGGAGCTGCGCCAGGAGCTGCGCCGCAACAAGGGCCTGCTGGAGGAGAAGATCGGCGCGCCGGTCGCCACCATGGCCTACCCCTACGGCTACTCCAGCGCGCGGGTGCGCCGCGAGGTGCGCAAGGCCGGCTACTTCGCCGCCTGCGCCGTGAACAACGCGATCGCCGCCGACCGGCACGACATGCTGGCCATCCCCCGGCTGACGGTGGGCCGGCACACCACCATGGGCATGTTCCGCCGCGCCGTCGAGGGCAGCGCCGTACCCCTGATCTACCTGCGCGAGCGCGTCCTCACCAAGGGCTACGCGGTCGTCCGGCGGACCAGGTACGGCCTGCAGCGGGTGCGTGGAAATGTCTAGCGTCTGGCGGAAGGTGCTGCACGACCTGCGCAGCCCCCTGTTCCGCAACGGATACGCGCTCATGGCCAACACCGGGATCACCGCCACGCTCGGCATGGGCTACTGGCTGCTGGCCGCCCACTACTACACGCCCGAGGAGTTCGGCCGCGGGCAGGCCGTGATCACCGCGATGCGGCTGTTCGCGTCGCTGACCGCGCTCGGCTTCGTGGGCGCGCTGGCGCGCTTCCTGCCGCTGGCCGGCCGCCGCACGCCCGAGCTGGTGCTGCGCGGCTACGGCCTGGCGGCGGCGACCGGCGGGGTGGCCGCGGTCGGCTTCCTGCTGACCCTCCCGATGTGGGGGCGCACGTACTCCGCGCTGGGCGGCTTCGGCCCCGGGCTGTTCTTCCTCGGGGCGGTGCTGGTCTGGGCGGTGTTCACGCTGCAGGACGTGGTCCTGACCGGGCTGCGCAAGGCCACCTGGGTGCCGCTCAACAACCTCGTCTTCGGCCTGGTCAAGATGGGCCTGCTGGTGGCGCTGGCGGGCGCGCTGCCCGAGGGGGGCATCTTCGTCTCCTGGATGGTGCCGACCGCGCTGGCGCTCATCCCGGTCAACTGGTTCATCTTCTCGGTGGTCATCCCCCGGCACGTCAAGGACTCCGCCTCCATCGCGGCGCCGCCGCGGCTGCGCGAGGTCGGGCGTTTCCTGGCCGGCGACTTCCCCGGCACGCTGTCGATCCTGGCGATCGTCTACCTGGTGCCGGTGGCCGTCGCGACGCAGGTCGGCGAGGCCACGTTCGGCCGGTTCTCGATGGCCCACACGCTGGGCTGCATGATCGAGCTGCTGGCGATGAACATGGCGGTGTCGCTGACCGTCGAGGGCTCCTACGACCGGGCGCAGCTCGCCGAGAACTGCCGGCGGGCACTGCGCCGCGCATTCATGATCATCACACCGATCATCGCGGTGACGGTGCTGGGCGCGCCGCTGATCTTGATGATCTTCGGGTCGGAGTTCGCCACCGAGGGCACGACGCTGCTGCGGCTCATGGCGCTGGCCGTGCTGCCGCGGGTGCTCATCGAGGTCTACCTCAGCTCCCTGCGGGCGCGGAGCGAGGCTCGGGCGCTGGCGCTGGTGCAGATCGGACTGGCCGCGCTCGTGCTGGTCTCCATCGGGGTGCTCTTCCCGTTCGCGAATGTGAACGCGGTGGGGTACGGCATGCTGTTCAGCGAGCTGCTGGTGGCCTGCCTGATCTTTGGAAAGCTACGTAAAGTTCTCAATTCCGGCGAAACAGGACAGCCTCGCGTCGCCCAGGGGTCGCACGGGGCCTCATGATGGTCAACGTGAGGCAACGGGACGGCGATGGAATGACAACCGGGTTCACAGGCTCCTCCGAGCTCAACGGCGAGACGGAGGAGGAGCCGGGCGCGCCCTTCGATCCGGACGCCACGGGTGTCATCCCGCGGATCGTGCTCGACCTGGGCTCCCCCGACAGCGCCGCCTCAGCGGGCGCGTCGGGGGACGCCTCAGGGGATGCGTCGGGGGACGCGTCGGACGCGGGGTCCGAGACCAAGACGGACGAGGCCGAGACGGACGAGGCCGCGGACGCGGCTCCCGGCACGGACACGGACTCCGCCGCGCGCGCCGGGGACACCCATGGCGCTCAGGACGCTGAGGGCGCTCGGGACGCTGACGACGGGGACGCGGACGCGGACTGGGAAGAGGACGAAGACGAGGCCGACGCGGACACGACCACGGCGATCCGGCTGCCCGCGGCCTTCCGCGTGGGCGGCCCGCCCACGGTCCCCGACGTCACGGCCGCCTCCCGTGCCGTCGCGTCCTCGCCCGCGAAGCCCTCCCCCGCGAAGCCCACCGCCGGGGACCGCATCACTGAGGACCGTCCCGCCGAGGACGGCACCGCCCAGGACGGCACCGCTGAGGACCGTCCCGCCGGGGTCCGCGCGGCCCAGGACGGCGCCGCCGAGGACCGACAGGCTGAGCCGCCGGTCGCACCGCCGACCACGCCGTTCCGAGCGGCGCCCCGGCAGGGCGCGCCGTCCGCCCCCGCAGCGTCCGCGGCCCCCACCGCGCCGGCCACGCCCGAAGCGCCGGCCGCTACGAGCGCACCAAGTACACCCAGTACGCCGAGTACACCGACCGCGCCGAGTGCGCCGAGTACGCCGGAGCGGGACGAGGCGCGGCCGCAGCCGGCCCCGCAGCGCGCGGCGACCGGCGGGGCAACGGCGGCCGGCGGGGTCGGGGCGCGGCTGAGCGCGCTGATGAGCAGCGCGCCCAAGGGGCTGCCCGCCCTGCTCACCGTCGAGGGCCTCATCCTGTACGTGCTCGCCCTGCGTGTGCCCCCCGGCCCGCTGCGCGGCGTGGACCCCGCCAACATCAACGGTCTCGGCCTGATCGCGGCCCTGCCCGCCAGCGCGTTCGCCGCCATCCTCATCATGCTGGTGGCGTTCTTCGTCACGGTCGCCCAGTCGACCGACCGCAAGTTCCTGCTGCTGTTCCAGATCGCCACGATCACGTTCGCGCTGCACGGCGCGGGCGCCCTGGTGGCCACCGAGCCGCGCTTCCCCACGGCCTACATCCACGCGGGCTTCGTCGACTTCATCGGCCGCACCGGTGAGACGGCGATCAGCATCGACGCCCGCATGGGCTGGCCGGGCTTCTTCGCGCTGTTCGCGTTCGTGACCAAGGCGGCCGGGATCACGGACATGACGCCGATCCTGATGTGGACGCCGCTGCTGTCCAACCTGCTCTACCTGCTGCCGTTCGTGCTCATCCTGCGGCAGGTGGTGGCGACCACGCGGGCGCGCTGGTTCGCGGCGCTGCTGTTCGTCCTCGTGCAGTGGATCGGCCAGGACTACTTCTCGCCACAGGGCTTCACGTTCGCCCTGTATCTGGCGTTCGTGGCGATCCTGTTGCGCTGGTTCGGGCGGGTGGAGCCGCGCACGAAGCCGGTCCCTGAGAAGGGGCTGCGCAAGTGGCTCGGCCGCCTCGACGCCATGACGCCGGGCGAGATCGCCAACACCGGCACCTACCGCGCCGACAAGCTGCTCATGCTGACGCTGCTGCTGGCGCTGTTCTTCGCTTCGACGGCTTCGCACCAGATCACGCCGTTCATGATGCTCGGCGTCATCACCGCGTTCCTCATCTTCAAGCGGACGTCGCTGACCTGGTCGCTGCCGTTCTTCCTCGGCCTGGTCGTCCTGGCCTGGATCAGTTACGAGACCGTGGGCTTCTGGGCCGGCCAGATCGACGCGATCTTCGGTGGCCTGGGCAGGATCTTCGACAATCTCCAGCGCAACACCGGCGACCGCATCGCGGGCAGCGACCCCGCGCACGCGATGGTGCTGAAGGCCCGGCTCGGCATCCTGGTCGTGATCCTGTCGCTGGCCGCCGTCGGCCTGCTGCGCCGGCTGCGCCGCGGCGTGTTCGACCGCGCCTCGCTGATCCTGCTGTGCGTGCCCGTGCTGGCGCTGGGACTCCAGAGTTACGGCGGCGAGATCGGGCTGCGCATCTACCTGTTCGCGATGCCCGGCGCCTGCCTGCTGGCCGCGTACGCGTTCTTCCCGAACCTGCCCTCGGACAGCGCGGACGTGCGCGAGGAGACCGTGCCGATCCGCAGGCGGAACGTCCGCTTCAACCCCGAGCTGACCCGGAAGCTGTCGGTGCTGCTCGCGGCGTTCTTCGCCGTGCTGTTCGCGATGGCCTTCCTCGTCGCCCGCTACGGCAACGAGAAGTTCGAGCGGGTGACCGGCGGCGAGGTCGCGGCCATGCACTACGTGTACGAGCACGACAAGCCGAGCGCCCGCGTGGTGTACCTGGTGCCGAAGGAGGGCCCGGAGGTCACGCCCACCATGCCGTGGGGCGAGAAGGACGTGGAGCTGGTCAACTTCTCCGGCCAGGTGCTGGTCTACAAGGACCCGGCCAACATCACCGGCGCGCTGAAGAAGCTCAAGGCGAGCCCGCGCAACACGTTCCTGGCGGTGACCCGCGGCCAGGTGAGCTACCTCCAGCTCAACGAAGGGTTCCCCGAGGGCTGGCGGGAGAAGTTCCAGGCGGCGCTCGATGCCTCGCCGGAGCTGAAGAAGGTGTACTCCAACGAGGACGCCGCGCTCTACACGCTGAAGAAGTTCGTCCGGGGCACGGAGATCCCCGATCCCCAGCCGTACAAGGGCCGGGGCGACCCCACGTCGCCGTGGACGCCCGTCGGCCTCGCGGCGCTGGCCGTGACGTGGCTGACGCTGTTCGCCTACGAGGTGATCCGGCTGCACGGGCCCACGCGGGCGCCCAGAGCGCGCAAGCGGCTGCTGTTCGTCGCGGTCCCGGCCTTCGTCATCGCGGTGGGCGTCATAGCCGAGCGCTTCATCTACATCGCGCTAAATAACTGAACTCACAGGAACCTCTCAGGTTATGCGGGATGATGATCCGTGATGACGGCACAACGGGCAGACGGCACCATGCGGGACGCGCGGGCGTCACGGATCACCTCGGTCGACGCCTTGCGCGGCTTCTCGCTGCTCGGCATCCTCCTGGTCAACATCGCCTTCCTGGCCTCCGGCTACCGGATGGCCGGGATGGCGGAGCCCGCGTTCCACTCCTCGCTCGACTGGGGCGTGCGCTGGAGCGTGACACTCCTCCTGGAGAACAAGTTCTATCTGCTGTTCTCCTTCCTGTTCGGCTACAGCTTCACGCTGCAACTGGACTCGGCGGTGCGCCGGCGCATGCCGTTCACGCCGATGTTCCTGCGGCGGGTGGCGGGGCTCTTCGTGATCGGGCTCGTGCACGCCGTGCTGCTGTTCCCGGGCGACATCCTCACCACGTACGCCGGGGTGGGGCTCGCGCTGCTGCTGCTGCGCAAGCTGTCGCCGAAGAACGCGGTCATGCTGGCGGTGGTGCTGACCAGCCTGCTCGCGCTGGGCTTCGTGTTCCTGGCCGGGCTGGCGGCGCTGGGTCTCGACACGGCGGGCACGGTGTCCCACGGCGTCGCCGAGGCCATCAAGTCGGACCAGTCGTTGGCCGGCTCCGCCGCCGACATCGTCTCCGAGCACGTGCGCAAGCTGTCGCTGATCGTCGTGCTGCGGCTGCTCTTCCAGGGGCCGGCCGTGCTCGCCGCCGCGCTGATCGGCCTGGCGGTCGGCAAGCTGGGGCTGCTGCGCGACCCGTCCGCGCACACGAAGGCGCTGCGGCGGCTGCAGTGGGCCGGCTTCACGGTCGGCCTCGCCGGCGCCGCCGTCTACACGATGTCGGCCTGGAACGGCTCGGTGCACAAGTTCCTCGGCGAGGCGCTGGACCTGGTCACCGCGCCGCTGCTGGCCGCCGCCTACGCCGCCACGTTCCTGCGCGTGCTGCCGCACGTGCCGCGCCTGGCGAGCGCGCTGGCGGCGCCCGGCCGCATGGCGCTGAGCAACTACCTCGCCCAGTCGCTGATCTGCGGCCTCATCTTCACCGGGTACGGCCTGGCGCTGGTGGACCGGGTCAGCCCGCCGGTGGAGGTGCTGATCGCGCTGGTCATCTTCGCGGCGCAGGTCGTCTACAGCCGGTGGTGGCTGCGCGGGCACAGGTACGGCCCGGTGGAGTGGCTGCTGCGCTACCTGACGTACTGGAGCCGACCGGGAAGGACCACCGGGGCCGCCCCGGCCGTGCAGAGCCCCGCTCAGCCCTGACCGCGGCCGCTCCACCTGATCTCGTACGGCTTGAGCGTCACCTGCTTGCCGTCCACGGTGGCGGTGACGTCGGTGGCGGCGCTGTTGACCATGACGACCTGCTGGGCCTGCCCCAGGACCTTGACCCGCGCGTCGGACGACTGGACCTGCTCCAGCGCCACCCCGGCGGGGAACCAGCGGGCGAAGCCGCTGAGCAGCCCGGCCATGGGCATCTCCCGGCCGTCGGCGTCCCACACGCAGCCGTGGCACTCGCGGGCGCCGCTCTTCTGCTGCGGGTTCCAGTAGAGGGCCGTCGTGACGCCGCCGCGCGCGAACTCCATCATGGTGGCGGCCTGCAGGGCGGTGCGCTTGGCCTCGCTCCAGCCGGAGTTCTGCGGCTCGTTGTACCACTCGGCCCACCAGACGGGCATGTCGTTGCTCTTCTTGCGCAGCCACGAGGTGATCGCGCTGAACTTGGCCTGCGCGGCGAAGTCGTCGGGGATGTTGCCCTTCTCGTTGGTCATGGACGCGCCGTCGACGACGATGAAGTCGGCGCCCTTCTTGTGCTGGATCCAGTACTCGACCGCGTCGAGGGCGCGCTGGTCGACCGTGCCCCACGGCCCGCTCAGCTCGGAGGGGCCGGGGTTGGCGCTGGTCTCGATCGGCACGTAGGGGCCGCCCACCTGGATGTCGCCGTCGACGCGCTTGAGAGCGTCGTAGACCTTGTTGTACATCTCGGTGTAGCCCTCGGCGTCCCACCGGTTGGTCGTGGGGTCCCAGAAGCCCTTGAACTCGTTCCAGACCATGTAGTGCTTGACGGTCGGGTACTGGCGGGCGACCTTCGCGGCGAGCTTCGCGTAGTCGTCGAAGTGCTCACGCTCGGGCGCGACCGTGTGGTTCTTGCTCCAGTCGGTGCGGCCGGCCTGGCCGCCCTTCATCCAGTCGGGCGCGCAGCACAGCGTGATGACCGGCGTCCCGCGCGAGGAGGAGATGAACTTCATCCGCCGGTCGAGCTGGGCGAGGGCGTACTGGCCGGGGCTCGGCTCGGGGTTGCCGACGCCCCAGCCCATGATGTGCTGGTTCTGCAGGAGCGGGACCCGGCCCAGGATGCCCCTGGCCTGCTCGGTCACGGGGCGGGGCGCGGTGTCGGCGCTGTACTGGGTGTGGGTGACGCCCCAGCGCGGCCAGTTGTCCAGCTTCGGCGGGGGCTCCAGGCTGGGCGGGGGCTGCGACGGGCCGGCCTCGGCCACCTCGCCGCCCTTGTACCCGTCCCGCGAGCCGCGCGTCCCCGCGTACACCATGATCCCTGCGACGAGCAGGACCGCCACGATGCCCGCTCCCACGGCGAGTGGCCACGGCGACCGCCTGCGGGCATGCCGACCATCGCTGGGAATCACGGGAACCTCCACCCTCACGCGTGCACGGTGACCGGATGCCACAGCATCCGTGCCTATAACCGTATCTATGCCACTTGCAGGCTACTTGCCGTCGGCTCAGAGCGCGGGCGGCCGCTCGCCGCCCGCCGGACCAGGGACGCCCGCATAACGGTACGGCACCGGTTGCCGTCCGGGCTGCACGACGAGCAACGTGCCGGGATCGGCGTAGCAGGCGCTCTCGACCGCGGCGGCCACGTCCTCGGCGGTGAGCAGCGGGAAGCCGGCGTTCAGGAAGGTCTCCCGCTCCTCGGCCACCAGAGGGGTGTCGGTGAAGCCGGGGCACACGGCGCTGATGCGGACGCCGTCGGCGGCGAGGGGCGTCGCGAGCGCCCGGACGAGGCCGATCACGGCGTGCTTGGTCATCGTGTAGATCGGGTCGCCGTCGTAGCCGACGAGCCCCGCGAGCGAGGAG
Source organism: Nonomuraea sp. 3-1Str (assembly GCF_031570565.1). Classification (NCBI taxonomy): domain Bacteria; kingdom Bacillati; phylum Actinomycetota; class Actinomycetes; order Streptosporangiales; family Streptosporangiaceae; genus Nonomuraea; species Nonomuraea sp. 3-1Str. The sequence continues at coordinate 52,674 of NZ_JALHBK010000039.1, read as the reverse complement.
GTCACCACGACCGCGCCACCCCCCGAGCGCCTGAGCAGCGGCAGGGCGGCCACGACGCCGAAGACGACGCCGTCCACGTTGACGCCGAGCGCCGTGCGGTAGCGCGCCGCGTCGAACGCCCCGAGGTCGATCCCGGTGGCGATGCCCGCGTTGAGGTGGACGACGTCCAGCCTGCCGTACCGCTGCTCGGCGAGCGCGACGGCGTCGAGGCTCGCCTGCTCGGTGCTGACGTCGGCGGCGAGCGCGACCCCGCCGGTCTCCTTGGCGAGCCGCTCGGCGCCCTCCCCGTCGAGGTCGACGAGGACGCACCTGGCCCCGCCGGCGGACAGCCGCCGCGCGACCGCGGCTCCGATGCCGCTCGCCGCTCCGGTGATCAACGCGACAGTGCTCATGACGGCTCCAGCATGCGGTGGGCGCGGGCGATGAGGACGGGCACCGCGGAGCCGATCTCCTCGAACCCCTCCCCCACGGTCTTACCCTGGCGGAACCGGGCGTGGATACCCTCCACGATGACCGCCAGCTTGAAGTTGCCGAAGGCGACGTAGAAGCCGAGGTCCGGGATGTCCCGGCCGGACGCCTTGGCGTAGTGCGCCGCGAACTCCGCCGCGCTCAGGAAGCCGGGCGCCAGCGTCACGTCACCGGCCACCGGGATCGAGGCGCGCTCCTCGTCACCCGGGTCCTGCCAGTAGGTCAGCGTCAGCCCGAGGTCGGCCAGCGGGTCGCCGAGCGTGGACATCTCCCAGTCGACCACGGCCGTGATCTCGGGCTCGGGCGCGAGCCGGACGAGCGTGTTGTCGAGCCGGTAGTCGCCGTGGACGAGCGTGCCCGCCGACGCGGACGGCAGCCGGTCGCGCAGCCGGGTCACCAGCCGGTCGTACTCGGGCAGCTCGGCGGTCTTCGAGCGCTCCCACTGCTGGCACCAGCGGTCGAGCTGCCTGGCCAGGTAGCCGTCGGGACGGCCGAAGCCGTCGAGGCCCACCTCGCCGTAGTCGACGGCGTGGATGGCGGCCAGCACCTCGGCCAGCCGCTCCGACAGCCGCCGCGCGTGCTCCGGCTCGGGCTCGCCCAGCTCCTCCTTGGTGCGCACGGCCGCGCCCTCGACGTGCCCCATCAGGTAGAACGGCGCGCCGATGACGTCCTCGTCGGCGCAGAACGCGACCGGCTCGGGCACGGGGACGGGCGTCGGGGCGAGGGCCGAGATCACCCGCCACTCCCGCCGCATGTCGTGCGCCGTCGGCAGCACGTGGCCCAGCGGCGGGCGGCGCAGCACCACGCGCCGGTCGCGGCCCTCGACGAGGTAGGTCAGGTTGGACCTGCCCCCCGAGATCAGCGACACTGAAAGCGGCTCACCCGTGTCAGGCACGTGGTCCGCCATCCACGCGCTCAGGCGGGGCAGGTCGATTCCGGGGACCGTCATGGACACACATTAGAACGCCACTCGGTACCGAATGCCAGCTTAGAGTTGTGTAACGTTCCGGACCTGCGTCAATGACTACTGGTAGCAACGGTTAACCTGTCCCTTGCACGGTGTACCCTCCACGCTCGACAGCACACGGCATATCGCCAGTAGGAGCCCATGCGCGTCTCACTTGCCCACCCCCGTGACCTGGGCGCACCGGAGCTGAGCCGGTGGCGAGCGCTCCAGGAGGCGCACGCGGGGTTCGACAACCCCTTCCTGTCGCCGGAGTTCACGATCGCCGTCGGCGAGTCGCGCGACGTGGTGCGCGTCGCGGTCATCTACGACGGCGCCGACATCGTGGGGTTCTTCCCGTTCGAGCGACATCCGCTCGGCATCGGCAAACCGGTCGCCGCGGGGCTGACCGACGCGCAGGGCCTGGTGCACGCCAAGGACGTCGAGATCGACCCGCACCGGCTGCTCCGGCTGTGCGGGCTCTCCGTCTACGAGTTCGACCACCTGGTCGCGGACCAGCCCATGCTGGCCGCCCGGCACGAGAGCCACCCGTCGCCCATCATCGACCTGCGCGACGGCCATGAGAAGTACATCGCGTTCCTGCGGGAGCACTCCGGCAAGACGTACAAGTCCACCCTCGCCAAGGAGCGCAAGCTCGAACGCGAGGCCGGAGAGGTCCGCCACGACTACGCGATCACCGACGTCGAGCCGCTGCACACCCTGATCGGCTGGAAGGCCGAGCAGTACCGCCGCACCGGCCGCACCGACCGGTTCGCGCACCGGTGGATCGTCGAGCTGGTCGAGCGGCTGCACGCCACCCGCACCGACCAGTTCGCGGGGGTGCTCGACATGGTCTACGCCGGCGGCGTGCCGATCGCCGGGCACTTCGGCCTGCGCACCCGCACGACGCTCGTCGGCTGGTTCCCCGCCTACGACACCGCCTACGCCAAGTACTCCCCCGGCCTCATCCACCACCTGGCCATGGCCGAGCAGGCGGCGGCGTCCGGCGTCGAGGTCATCGACATGGGGCGCGGCCAGAAGGAGTACAAGGACAAGCTGAAGAACGGCGAGTTCCGGGTCGCCGAGGGCCGCGTCGCCACGATCGGGCCCGCGGCCGGCGTCCACTGGCTGATGCGCGTGCCCGCGCGCAAGACCCGCGCCACGGTCCTCGCCAACCCCGTCCTGCACCGCACGGCCGACCGGGTCCTCAAGACCTTCGGCCGGCTGCGCACGGCCATCCAGCCGTGAGGCTGCTCGCGGAGCGGACCGGACGCCACTGCCTCCTGCTTCCCTCCAACCGCCTCGGCCTCTACCTCGCGCTGCGCCACTGGTGCGTGCCCGGCCAGCGGCTGCTCATGTCGCCGGTCTCCGCCGACGAGATCCTGTTCCTGGTGATCGCCGCCGGCCTGCGGCCGGTCATGGCGCCGCTGTCGCCGCGCGACGGCAACATCGACACCGGCCGCGTCGACCTGTCCACCGTCGACGCGGTCCTCACCACCAACATGTACGGCCTGCCGGACCGGGTCGGCGCCTTCGCCGGGAAGATCCTCATCGAGGACCTCGCCCACGCGCTGGAGACGTCCGTCGACGGGCGCCCGCTCGGCACCTTCGGCCAGGCCGGCGTCTACAGCCTGTCCAAGCACTGCGGCGCCGGGTCCGGCGGCGTGCTGGTCGTGGCGGGCGAGGACGACTTACGCGCCCTCGAACAGGCCCGCGACCTCGTCCTGGAGCCGGGCTCCTGGCGGGCGGAGCTGCTCGCCGTGACCACCTCCGCGGCCCGGCGCGCCGCCCTCCGCCTCGACCTCGTCCGCCCGGCCCTCCGGCTCGCCCGCCTGCTGGGACTGCAGGAGGAGCGCCTCGGCTACCGCATCGAGCTGCGCGGCGACGAGCTGGCCCGCACCATGAAGCACGTGCCCGAGCTGGCGCCGTTCGACCCGTGGGTGCGTGCCGACCTGCACGACTACCGGGTGCGCAAGGGACGGATCGCCCGGCGCTACCAGGAGGCCCGCCTGGCCGGGGTGGCCGCCGAGCGGGAGCGGCGGATCTCCGGGGTGCGGATGCTGGCCGAGCTGCCCACGGTCGCCGAGGGCGTGCGCGACCACCTCGACCAGCCGCTGTTCCGGGTGCCGCTGCTGGTGCGCGACCGCGACGCGGCCATCGCCGCGCTCGAACGGCACGGGGTGGCGGTGGGCTACCTGTACGACCCGCCCTACGACGACTACGCGCCCGGCTTCACCGAGCCGTCGCCGTACCCCGAGGTGGCCCGCTGGTGGGCCCGGCACGTGCTGCCGGTGGACCCGGTCCACGCGACCCGGGCGCTGCCGGTCGTGCGCCACCTCGCCCCGGCCCCGCCGCCGCCCGTCTGACCCTGACCCCGCCTGTCCGGCCCCCGATCAGCTCGTACGGATGAGCTCGGCCAGGACGTGGCAGGCGCGGCGCACGTCCGGCAGGGAAGCCGAGCCGTACCCGATCACCAGCCCGAGCGGCGCGCCCGGCGTGTGCCAGTGCCGTTCGGGCACGTCCAGCAGGACACCCCGCTCGGCGGCGCGCTCCACCACGCGCCCGATGGCGTCGTGGGGCAGCTCGGCCAGCACGTGCAGCCCCGCCGTGTCCCCGCGCAGCCGGCAGACCGGGCCCAGGATCTCGACCACGGCGGCGCGGCGGCGGGCGTACTCCAGGCGCATGCGGCGCAGGTGGCGGTCGAGGTCGCCGCGTTCGAGCAGGGTGGCGACGGCCTGCTGCACCGGGCCGCTGGTGCGGTCGGCCACCGCCAGGCGGAGAGCGGCGATCCGGTCCACCAGCTCCGGCGGGCCCACCAGCCAGCCCACGCCGACGTCCGGCGCCAGCGTCTTCGACAGCGTGCCGAGCAGCACCACGCGCGACGGGTCCAGTCCGTACAGGGCGGGCAGGGGGCCCACGTCGTAGCGGAACTCGGCGTCGTAGTCGTCCTCCACGATCATCGCGCCGCTGCGCCGCGCCCAGGCCAGCAGCCGCTCGCGGCGCGGGATCGGCAGCCGGCCGCCCAGGGGGTACTGGTGGGCGGGCGTGGTGTACAGGAGGCGGAGGTCGCCGGGCAGGCCGTCCACGACCACGCCGTCCTCGTCCACCGGGCAGGGCACGACCTCGGCGCCCCGCGCGGCGAACACGGTGCGCGCCACGTGGTAGCCGGGGTCCTCCACGCCCGCGCGGGTACCGGCGCCGAGCAGGGCGAGCGCGCACAGGTCGAGGCCGTTGCCGGTGCCGCGGGTGACGAGGATGTTCTCCGGCCCGACGGCCACGGCCCTGGCCCGTCTCAGGTGCCCAGCCAGCAGCTCGCGCAGGCGCGGCAGGCCGTACGGGTCGGGCGAGTCGCCGGGCGGAAGGTCGGCGGCCCTGCGCCAGGCGCGCTTCCAGGCGGCGTCGTCGTAGTCGCGTACCCACGGCCTGCCGGGCCTCAGGTCGATCCCCTCGGACGTACGGGGACTCGCCGCGGGGACGGGCGTACGGGCGGGGGCCGGAGCCGAGGGCGGGAGGCCGGTCCGGTCGGCGGCCTCCTCCAGGGCGGCCACGAAGGTGCCGGACCCGTGCCTGCCCTCCAGCCAGCCCTCCGCGTACAGCTGCTGGTACGCCTCCGTGACGACCGTGCGGCTCACCGCGAGCTGCGCGGCCAGCCCGCGCGAGGACGGCAGCCGCTCCCCGGCCGCGAGCGTGCCCGCCAGCATGGCCCGGCGCAGCCACCCGGCGAGCTGCGACGAGAGCGGCACGGGCGAGTGCCGCTCCAGAGAGACGGGCAGGTCGAGCAGGCTGCGCACGGAAGTGGTCTCCAGGAAGGCGGGAATAGTGGCCCTACAGGATAGGTCCACTCGCGGGTTAGCGTCGTGCCCATGCTCTCCACCACGCCCCGCACCACGCTCGGCCGCTCGAAGGAGCGCGGCAGCGCCGACCGGAACGACCTGTACGAGGTGCTGGACGCCGGCCTCATCTGTCACCTCGGCGTCGTGGCCGACGGTCACCCGATGGTGGTGCCGACCGGCTACGGGCGCGACGGCGACACCCTCTACCTGCACGGCTCCACCGGCGCCCGCTCCCTGCGCGCCGCCGAGGGGGCCGAGGTGTGCGTCACGGTGACCCATCTGGACGGGATCGTGCTGGCCCGGTCGGTGTTCCACCACTCCGTCAACTACCGCTCGGCCGTCATCTACGGCACCGCCCGCCTGGTCACGGACGACGACGAGCGGCTCACCGGGCTGCGCGTGCTGACCGAGCGGCTCGCCCCCGGCCAGTGGGACTACGCCCGCCGCCCGAACCGCAAGGAGCTGGCCGCGACGGCCGTGCTCGCGCTGCCGCTGGACGAGGCGTCGGTCAAGATCCGGCGCGGCGGCCCGGTCGACGAGGACGAGGACCATGGCCTGCCGGTCTGGGCCGGCGTGCTGCCCCTGGTCACGTCGTGGGGCGCGCCCGTGCCGGACCCGCTGCTCCGAGAAGGTATGGATGTGCCTGTTCACATCGGCGGCCGTCGGTAGTTCCATGAATCCAGAGCCACCTGGCAAACCAGTTCGCTAGATCACGCGTCTCATCAGGTGGGCCGGCTCCTGATGGGAGAGGCAAAATGGAGTGGAGCGCTCCCGGTTATACGGAAGTCAAGCAGCTCGGGTCGGGCGGCAGCGGCAGAGTCGTGCTGGCCGTGCACGACGAGACGGGCGTCAGGGTCGCCGTCAAGTACCTCTCCGAGGAGTTACGGCGCGACCCCGAGGCGCTCGCCCGCTTCCAGTCGGAGGCGCGCCTGCTGGTCACGCTGCGCGACCCGCACATCGCCACGATGTGGGAGTACGTCCAGGACCATGACGGCGCCGCCATCGTGATGGAGCTGGTCAACGGCGTGTCGCTGCGGGCGCTGCTGCGCGAGAACGGCACGACGGGGCCGGAGGCGGCGCTGACCGTGCTGAAGGGGTCGCTGCTCGGCCTCGCGCGGGCGCACCGGCTGCGCCTGGTCCACAAGGACTACAAGCCGGAGAACGTCATCGTCCGCGACGACGGGGTGAGCAAGCTCGTCGACTTCGGCATCGCCGTGCGGGAGGGCGCGACCGCGCGTCCCGAGGGGACGCCCCCGTACATGGCTCCGGAGCTGTGGGCCGGCGCCCCCGCCTCGCCCGCGACCGACGTGTACGCGGCGACGGCCGTCTTCTTCGAGTGCCTGACCGGTCACCGGCCCTACCGCTCGACCGAGCCGAGCGTGCTCGGCTACCAGCACGTGTACGCCCCGATCCCCGTCCAGGACGCGCCCGAGCCGGTGCGCGAGCTGCTCATGCGCGGCCTGGCCAAGGACCCGGCCGACCGGCCGCGCGGCGCCGAGGCGTTCGTGGCGGAGCTGGAGGAGACGGCGCGGGCCGCGTACGGCGACGACTGGGAGGAGCGGGGCAGGCGGCGGCTGGCCGGGCTCGTCGCGCTGCTCGCCCTGCTGCTGCCCGTGCCCGAGACCCCGCCCGCGCAGGCGAGCACGTCGCTGGCCCGGACGGTCTTCCGCGGCGGGCACGAGCTGGGGCGCACGGTGGCGCGGGCCGCCCGGCACAACGCGGTCCGGCTGGCCATGGGCGCCGGCCTGGCCGTCGTGGTGGCCGTCGCCGCCGTGTTCGTGCTGGCGAGCCGGGACCGGCTGCTGCCCAGGCCCATCGACGTGGCGGCCGCCGCGCCGAGCGACTCCGCCGGGCCCGCCGAGCTGGTGTCGCCGCCCGCCACACCGGTGGGCGCCACGGAGAGCGCGACCCCGGAGCCGGCCGTGTTCCCGCCGGAGAGCACCGGGCCGGCCGTGATCGTCCCGCCGACCAGCGACGGTCCCACACCCACGGCCACACGCGGCCGGGCGCCCACACCCACGGCCACGCGCGGCCGGACGCCCACGCCTCTGCCCGCGCGTACCACGCGGCGGCCCACGCCGCGGGTGACGGTCACGCCGCCGACCACCCAGCCGCCCACCACCCGGCGACTCACGACATCCCCGCCGACCACGCTTCCCCCCAGCACGCTTCCCCCGACGACGCTTCCTCCGAGCACGCCGGCCCCCACGCCGGTGCCTGCGACCTCGGTGGCGGCGCTCGCCCTCGGCGGCCTCACGGTGAACGAGGACGCCGTCGCCGCGGCCACGGTCACGATCCGCGCCACCGGCCTCGCGCCCATCGGCGCGAGCGCCACCTGGGCCGTGGCGGGCGAAACCGTCCACACCGAGCGGCTGCGGCTCAGCGGCCGCACCACCTACACCCGCGCGCTCAGCCACACGCTGGCCGAGCGTCCCTGCGGCAGGACCGTCACGCTGACCGTCGCCACCACGCCCGCCGCTCCCGGAGGGGCCAGGACCACCACGCTGAGCGTCCCGCCGTGCCCCACGACCGTGACGGGTCTGAGGGTGTCGCTGGACATGTCGCCCTCACCGGGCACCGGCGCCGCGACGCGCGTCCGGGTGACGACGAGCGGCACCGGGGAGGTGCCGGTGCAGGCGAGGTTCGCGGTCAACGGGGACACCGTCGGCACCGCGACCGCCACGCTGGGCGGCCGCATCTCCTACAGCCGCACGTTCGGCCAGGGCTTCAGGACCAGGCCGTGCGGGGCGACGTTGTCCGTGACGGTCACGGCCGGCAGTGAGCAGGCGAGCGCTCGCACCCGGGTGACGTGCCCGCCAGGGGTCCGGCGGGTGTCCATCGCCCGGGCCACGGTCAACGGCCGGGGCGCGGCCGTCGCGGTGGTCACGGTCTCGACGGTGAACGACCGCCCGGTGCGGCTGGCCGTCACGTTCTCGGCCGCGGGCAGGCAGCACACCGAGCAGCTCACGCTGTCGGGTGACACGTCGTACACCCGTACGCTGAGCCACGCGTTCGGCGAGCTGCCGTGCGGGGCGCGCTGGGCCGTACGGGCGGCGACGCGGCCGGGCGCGGCCGGGGGCGGCGACGAGGCGAGCGGCTCCACGCCGGAGTGCCCGCCCGAGGAGGAACCGTCCCATGACCCCGACCCGTCCACCGACCCGCCCGGCTCCGGCCCGCCCGTGACCCCATCACCCCGCCCGGACGAGCCCACGACCGACCAGCCGGCACCCGGCGAGCCCGGCTGACCGGGGAACGGCCTCCCCGAGCCCCCCCGCCATCCGTGCCGGCACCCCGGTCCCAGCCACGCGAGACACCCGGGACCGGGCCGGAAATGGGCGCGTGGCGGGGGTGGCGAGGTTGCAATTTCCGGCTTATCGGGATAACCGGGCCCAGAAAACGCTTGCCGCTGGTTAAGCTACGGTGCGTTTGTTCAGGGTGGGGGCCCATAAATGTGCAGAGGAGACAGTTATGCACGGTGGTGGGCTATGGGAGGTCCCCGGTTACCGCGCCGTCCGGGAGCTGGGCAGCGGGTCCGCCGGCCGGGTGGTGCTGGCGCGGCGTGACCACGACGGCGCCGAGGTCGCCATCAAGTACCTTTCCGACGAGCTCCGGGCCGACGTGGGCTTCGTCGCCCGCTTCCGGCACGAGGCGCGCCTCCTCGGCACACTGCGCGGCCCGTACAACGCCCGCCTGATCGACTACGTCGAGGCCGGCGCCGGCGCGGCCATCGTGATGGAGCTGGTGAACGGCGTCTCGCTGCGCCAGCTGCTCCGCTCCGAGGGCCCGACCGGGGCCGAGGCCGCGCTGGCCGTGCTGAAGGGCTCGCTCAAGGGCCTGGCCGCCGCGCACGCCATCGGCGTGGTCCACCGCGACTTCAAGCCCGAGAACGTCATGGTCCAGGCCGACGGCGCGAGCAAGCTCGTCGACTTCGGCATCGCGGCGCGGGCCGGCGAGCAGGCGAGCGCCGCCGGCACCCCGCCCTACATGGCGCCCGAGCAGTGGTCGGGCGCGCCGGCCGCGCCCTCCACCGACGTGTACGCCGCCACGGTCGTGTTCTTCGAGTGCCTGACCGGCACCCGCCCGTTCCGCGGGTCCACCATGGCGGCGCTCGCCCGGCAGCACCAGAGCGCGCAGCCGCCGGTCGACGAGGTTCCCGCCCCGCTGCAGGGGCTGGTCCGGCGGGGCCTGGCCAAGGACGCCTCCGAGCGGCCGCCGTCCGCCGAGGCGTTCCTGACCGAGCTGGAGGCCGTCGCCGCCGAGGCGTACGGAGCCGGCTGGGAGGAGCGCGGACGCCGGCGCCTGTCGAGCCTGGCCGCGCTGCTGCTCGCGCTGTTCCCGACGCCCCCCGAGGTGCCGGCGGAGGCGCAGACCTCGCTCGCCGAGACGCGCTTCCCCGAGCCGTCGAAGCTGCTGGCCAGGCTGTCGTCGAAGATCCTCATCGGTACGGCCTGCGTCGCCGTGGTGGTCGGCGTGGCGCTGGTTGCCGTCAACGTGTTCGACGGGAACACGACCCTGCGGGCGCAGATCACCCCGGTGACGCCCACCGCGGACTCCCCCGCGGCGGGCGAGCCCGGCATCGGCGACCCGTCGGACGACCCCTCGGAGGAGCCGACGGAGGAGCCCACCGGGGAGCCGTCGGACGCCCCGGCGCCCTCCGCCGAGCAGACGCCGACGACCGGGCCGACCGCGACCGCCGCGCCCGTGGCGACGAGGACCGCGACGCCCACGCCCCGCGCCCGCCGCACGCCCCGGACGACGCCCACCCCGACGAGGACACGGGCGACGCGGGCGACCAGGACGCCGACGCCCACCGCGTCGGACGAGCCGCGGGTCCTCGGCACGCTCGACGACCAGGACGGCGCCACGACCGCGCCGCGGCCTTCGTCGCCCCCGGCCACGAGCCCGCAGCCGACGTTCACCACGCCGACCCGTACCCCGCCCACCCAGACGAGCGAGCCCACCCAGACGACCCAGCCTTCGCAGACGACCCAGCCGTCCTCGACCCGAGGCGGCGACGGAGGCGGCGAGGGCGACCCCACCCTCGGCGGGCCCACCAGGAGCGACGGGGAGCCGACCGGGGGCGGCGGCGATGTCCCGCGCGTGGCTCCGGCCGACGAGGAGGGCAGCGCGGCGGGCGTGCTGCTCGCGACCGGGCTGGTGACGTCGGGGGCGGTTCCGTTCACACTTGCGGTCAGACGCCGCGTGGCGGGGCGGCACCGGAGCAGGCGCTGACAGCGCCGGGGGGCGGCGCGATGGAGAACGCCAGGGACGGCTTCGCCGGATTCCGGCTGACCGAGCACACCTGGATCACCGAGGTGGGCAACTGGATCGACGCGATCTCGCCGGACGGCCGACGGGCCGGGGCGCTGCTGTTCGACCCGAGGGTGGTCGGGCTGCCCGGCGTGCGCGACCGGGTCGTGGCGGCCGTCCTGACCGACCAGCGGCTGGTGCTGGGCGGGCTCGGCGGCCTGATCCCGGTGGCGGACGTGGTGGCCGCCGGGGAGCAGGTGTGGCTGCTCACCGCGCAGGCGGTCAGCCCCACGCTGTCCGACCTGCTGAACGCCGATGCCGTGGACGCGGGCGGCGTCGCGTCGGTGCTCGCGGAGACGGCCCAGACGCTGCTCGCGCTGCACGCCGCGGGGGTGGCGCACGGCTCGCTGCACCCGGGGACCGTGGTCATCGCGGCCGACGGCGGGGCCCTGCTGTCGGAGCGTGGGCTGAGCGACGCCATCCGGGGCCAGGCGTCGCCGCCGGCGCGCGACGCCGAGTCGTGGGCGGCGCTGGCCCGTGGGCTGGCCGCCTCGGTGCGGGAGGCGCCCGGAGCCGTCGAGCTGTTCGAGCGGGCGGCCGCCACGGCCACCACCCACGGCCTGGCCGCCGCGCGCGACACGGTGCTGTCCGGGCGGGGCGCGCTGCCGGGCGGCACGGTCAGCCGTGACGGGCTGGCCCAGGCGGCCCGCGGACGCTCGGCGTTCGCCCAGCCGCCCGTGCGGGCGCTGCCGTACCCGCCGGAGCCGGTGGACGAGGGCGACATCGTCACGCTCCTGCGTGTGCCCGGCCGCTCCCCGGCCCCCTACGGCGGGCCCGCCGAGAGCTCGGCGGCGATGCGGTTCGGTCCCGGCGTGGAGACGCGGCAGGACAGGGCGGAGACCACCGCGGAGCGGATGTGGCGCGAGGGCAAGGAGGAGCAGACCGTCCGGGGCGGCCGCGCCGTCCGGGCCTCACGGGCGCGGCGCCGCCGCACGGTCCTCGCCGCGGCGCTGTTCGCGGTCGTCATGGCGGGCGCGATCCTGGCCTGGCTCAAGCTGGGCGGCGGCGGACCCGAGCTGGCGGTCGCGTCGGTGGACGTCGCCGGCCCCAGGAAGCCGCAGGGCTGCGACAGCGCCGCGGTGATCACCGGCACCATCGTGACCAACGGCGGCACGGGCGAGATCCAGTACGAGTGGCGCAAGAATCTCGACAAGGAGGTGGTCAGGCGGACCCTGCGCACCACCGCCGACCAGACCTCCTACCAGGTGCCGCTGAGGTGGGCGCTCAAGGGCAGGAGCACGGTCAAGGCGACGGCCACGCTGCGCGTCCTGTCGCCGGGCCCCGTGCGCACCGACAAGGCGAGCTTCACGTACAAGTGCTGAGGTGCGGTCGGCGACACCGCCGCCGACAATGCATATCAATGCGGTTCTTACTAATCTGGCCAGCATGACCACGCAGACCCCCGCGGGCTGGTACCCGGACCCCTACGGATCGCCCCAACTCCGTTGGTGGGACGGCGCCCAGTGGACCGACGCGACGCATCCTCAGGAGCCCGGGGCGGCGCCACAGCAGCAGCCGCCCTCGGGGTCGCAGCCCGGCCACGACTGGTCGGCCACCCCGGCGAACCCGACGCTCCAGTACGGCCAGCCGGCCTTCGCCCCGCAACCGTACGCGCAGGGCGACCAGCCCGGTCCCGGACAGCCGGGCGGCCCCGGACACCCGGGCGGCCCCGGACAGCCCGGCGGCCCCGCGCAGCCTCCCTACGGCTCGCCCCAGCCCACCCGGGTGCTGCCCACGTACGGGCACGAGGGCGGCCCCTACGGGCAGCAGCCGGGCGGTCAGGCGCAGTGGGGCGGCGCGCCGCTCCCCGGCCCGGGCTTCGGCCCGCCGCCGAAGCAGCGCAACCCCATGCCGTGGGTGTTCGGCGGCCTGGCGGCGCTGGTCGTGGTGGCGCTCATCGTGGTCGCGGGCATCTTCCTGGTGAACCGGGAGGGCTCGTCGGCCGCCTCGTCCCCGACCTCCGGGCCGACCGAGACCGAGGCGCCGTCCGATCCGCCGTCGGAGTCGCCGACCGGGCCGCCGCCCAGCTCGCAGCCCGCCGAGCTGCCGCAGCCGCAGGACGGCCGCGTCACCGACCCGCTGGCCGGCCTCTCGTACTCCGTGCCCGAGGGCTGGACGGTGCCGGACGTCTCCGAGGTCACCAGCACCGATCCCACGCAGCAGAGCTGGTCGAGCGGCGTGCAGAAGGTCGCCCAGGAGAAGTACCAGGACGAGAGCGACTGGATCGGCAACATCTACACGGGCCGCCTGAACGACCTCTTCCCCTACGAGGGCAAGCAGAGCCTCGGCCTGACGGCCAAGGCGGTGTACGTCGACTTCGGCAAGTACTACCAGCTCCAGCACACGACCAAGATCCTTCAGGACAAGGCGATCAAGGTCGGGGGCAAGGACGCCTGGCTGCTGCAGTTCCAGCTCGACTTCAGCAAGATCTCGAAGCAGAAGGGCTACAAGTGGAACAAGGAGAACGGCGCCATCGTGCTGATGGACCGCGGTGAGGGGGAGCGCCCGGCCCTCTTCTACCTGTCCGTCCCCGACAATCTCGGGACCAATGTGGCCGCCCAGGTTCTCAGCTCACTCAAGCCTGCCTGACGCTTGGCACTAGTCTGGTCCTGAGAGCAAGCGGCGGGTGTCTCCGAGCCGCTTGGGCGAGGAGAACGAATGAGTGACGTGCTGGTCTGGATCGACTGCGAGATGACCGGGCTGGACCTTGGCCGTGACGCGCTCGTCGAGGTGGCGTGTGTCATCACCGACAGCGAGCTCAACCAGCTCGACGAGGGCGTCGACGTGGTCATCAAGCCGCCGCCCGAGTCGCTGGAGCAGATGTCGCAGGTGGTCCGCGAGATGCACACCGCCTCGGGGCTGCTGCCGGAGCTCGCGGGCGGGGTGACGCTGGCGGAGGCCGAGTCGCTCGTGCTCGACTACATCCGCCGCCATGTCCCCGAGCCGAAGAGGGCGCCGCTGTGCGGCAACTCCATCGGCACCGACCGCACGTTCATCTCGCGTGACATGCCGGCGGTCGACGCGCACCTGCACTACCGGATGATCGACGTGTCCTCCATCAAGGAGCTGGTGCGCCGCTGGTACCCCCGCGTCTACTTCGCGGCGCCGGAGAAGCAGGGCGGGCACCGGGCGCTGGCCGACATCACGGAGAGCATCAGGGAGCTGCGTTACTACCGCGCGGCGGTGTTCGTCGCCCAGCCCGGCCCCGACTCGGCGACGGCGCGCACACTGGCCGAGCGCGTCAGCGGCTGACCCGGGACGACCGGGCGCACCCGCGGCCGACCAGGGAGGCGGGCCCGGGGGTGAGGCGACGCACACGTGTCGGCGCGCCGCTGATGGCGTAAAGACTCCCGAACACCGCTACACTTTTCCTGTGCCGCCTCGCGGGGCGACTCATGGTGGGTGTAGCTCAGTTGGCAGAGCGCCAGGTTGTGGTCCTGGATGCCGAGGGTTCAAGTCCCTTCACTCACCCCGCACGCGAAGGCCGGTCCCACGGGGCCGGCCTTCGCCGTTTTCTCCTTGTCGTCCCCAAAGCAGGACAATGCGAGCTATGCTCACTGTCTACCGCTAACGCCGGAAGCGCGGGGGCATCGGCGATTCTGACCGTCTGCGCGCCCCCGGAGGCCGGATGAGAGTCGACGACGCAGCGTTCGATAGCGTGTTCACGTCCTTGAGCAAGCGCGAGGCGGAGGTCATGGACCTGATCGCCGCGGGTCAGTCCAACGGCCAGATCGCGCGGCGCCTCTTCCTCAGCGAGAAGACGGTCAAGAACCACGTCAACCGCATCTACGCCAAGCTGGGCGTGGACTCGCGCGTCACCGCCATCGGCCTCTGGCTGTCCCGCAACGGCTGACCCCGGGCACGCCCGCCCATCCGGGATCGCCGCCCACCTTCCACGACCCCGCGCGACCCGGTTCCGGCGCCACGCGGGAGCTTTCACACGCCCGCTTTTCCGGCCGTGCCCGTCTTTCCCACTGTTCCCCCTTTTTCCGTTCGTACGGCCTTTCGCGCCTTTTATCGGTAAATAGAACGACCCAAAAGGCGGACGCCCGGGTTAGGGGGATGAAGGGTAAAAGAAGGGCACATGGCCGCCAGCCACGCGCCGGACGACCGCGAACGCGGGACACTCCGGATGAGACGGCGAATACGCGAAACCCCTTGCGGGCCCGGCCATCGCGGCAGCGTCAACGGCCGGCGAACGATGCCTGATCGTTCGGTAAGGCTCGTGTGCCGCGCGGAGCGTCCCCGGACCCGGCACATATAACGGGTTCCGTAGTGAACATGTCGCCGGCTATTCCCGTCGCCATGTTCTATGGCCCGCACTACCGTCTCGGGGAGTCCGAAATGGCACAAAAAGTCAGGAAATCAATATTCGCGGCCGTGGCGGTAGGGGGTGGGATCGCCTTCGGAACCGCGGGGCTGGCCACAGCCGTCGCGCACACGGCCGCCGCCGCGCAGGCCACCACCGCCACGCAGGCCGGCACGGCCGTGCGGGTGCCGCTCCTGCGGCCGCCGTACCCGCCGTGCCCTCGCGTGGACGCCGACGTCGACGCCTGCCTCCACAACAACAACGTCAGCGACAACGAGAACGGCGCCAAGGCCGACGCCGTCGCCGTCGGGGTGGGCGAGGACGAGGACGAGGACGAGCAGGACGCCACCGAGTCCGCGTCGGCCCACCAGTCGTCCGGTGACGTGGACCTCGGCGACTTCAGCCAGCTCGACGTCCTGTCGAACACCCCGGCGCCGCAGCCCATCTCCGGCCTCGTGCCGGGCTCGGCCGCGGAGTGCGACGAGATCTGTGACACCCCGGGTGCCCTGGCGGCCGACGACGGCGAGTCGGGTCTCGTGCCCGGCAGCACCACGACCGAGGAGCTGGCGGACACCGACGCGGGCCTGATCCAGGCCCTCGACGACGACGATGACGATGACGGGGACGACGACGGGGACGACTCCGACGACGAGTCCGATGACGACGAGTCGGACGACGACGACGACCTCGTCACCCCGACGCCCACGCCGAGCGACTTCGACAAGAACTTCACCGTGGACCTCGGCCCCTGGGACGACGGCCCGTGGGGCGGCCCCCACGGCCACGACGGCGGCTGCTTCGAGGTGGAGTGCTGGAAGAAGGAGGCCGCCGAGCTGCCGATGACCGGCACGGACGTGCGTCCGCTGATGGCGGCGGGCACGGGCCTGCTGCTCATCGGCGCCGCGGGCACCGTCGTCGCCGTGAGGCGCCGCCGCTCCTCCGATGCCAAGTAAGAAGCGGCAGCCACGTAGGAACCGGCGACGACTCCTCGTCGCCGGATTGCTGGGTCCGGCCGCGTGTCTCACGCTGGCCGGCGCCTGGGAGGCGCGTCTCGGCCTGGACGTGCGCGAGCACCTCCAGGCGACCAGGGACGCGCTGGAACGGCTCCCCGCGAGCGCCCCGGAACTCATGGACGGGGCGCTCGCGGACGCCCGCCGGCACGCCGCCGAGGCGCGCCGGCTCACCGCGGGGCCGGACTGGTCGTTGCTCACGCGATCGCCCCTCGTCGGGGACGGCGCGACGGCCGTCCGCGGCCTGGCCGACACCGCCGCCGACCTCACCGACGTCCTCGCCACCGTGCACCAGAGCGGCGAGCGGCTGGTGCGGCCCGGCGGCTTCTCCATGCGCGACGCCCCCCGGCTGCTCGGCGAGCTCGCCGCGGCCGGGCCCGGGCTGGACTCCGCCGTGACCCGGATCGACCGGGCCAGGCAGCGCCTGGCCGCCACCCCCGCGGACACCGGCCTGACCGAGCTGGACACGGCCCGCGCGACGGCCCTGAGCGAGACGGACCGGCTGCTCGGCTACCTCCACGCCGCGGCGGGCGCCGCCGCGCTGCTCCCCCCGATGCTGGGCCACGACGGCCCGCGCCACTACTTCCTGGCCTTCCAGACCAACGCCGAGTCCCGCGGCACCGGCGGCCTGGTCGGCGCCTTCGGCATCCTCCGCGCCGGACACGGCAAGATCGGCATCGACCGGCTCTCCGCCAACACGGGCCTGGCCGAGAGCCCCGTGCCGGTCGCCGACCACGGCCGCGCCTACCGCGCCCGCTACGGCCGCGAAGCCCTCTCGATGCTGTCCATCTCCAACCTGTCCCCGCACTTCCCGTACGCGGCGGCCACATGGGCCGGACTGTGGGAGCGGCAGACCGGGCAGCGCCTGGACGGCGCGATCGCCACCGACCCCGTCGGCCTGTCCCGCCTGCTGGAGCTCATCGGCCCGGTCAAGCTGCCGGACGGCACGGTCGTGACCGCGCGGAACGTCGTGGACCTCACCGAGCGGGAGGCCTACGCCCGCTTCGACGACCCGCAGCGGCGCAAGCGGTTCCTCATCCGGATCGCCGGCGCGGTCAGCGAGGCCATGTTCCAGGCCCGTCCCGACGCGCTGAGGGCGGTGTCCGTCCTGACGCGCATGGTGGAGGAGCGGCGCATCCAGATCTGGAGCCGCCACGACGCCGAGGAGCGCCGTCTGGCCGCCACCCCGCTCGGCGGCGTCCTGCCGCGCGACCCCGGGCCGTTCGCCGGGCTGGTCGTGAACAACTCCGCCGGCAACAAGCTCGACTACTACCTGAACCGCTCGCTGGAGTACCGGCTCGGGCGGTGCAGCCCCAGCGGGTGGCGCGCCTCACGCGTCCGCGTGCGGCTGGACAACGACGTGCCGCGCCGCAGCCTGCCGGAGTACGTGACGACCCGCCTCGACACGCCGGACCAGCGCCACGCCGAGGGCTCGACGCTGCTCTGGGTGTCGCTGTACGCGGGTGTGGGCGCCAGGGCCGAGGAGGTGCGCGTGGACGGCCGGCGGATCGAGCCCATCCGGGAGGTGGAGCGGTCGCATCCCGTCTACTCCACGGTGCTGGAGTTCGCCCCCGGCCAGGCGCGGACCGTGGACTTCCTGCTGATGGAGCCCGCGTCGGCCGCGGCGCCGGAGGTGCCGGTGCAGCCGCTCGTGCGGCCGCAGACGACGCGGATCCTCCAGGACCGGCGCGGCTGTCTGTCCCCCTCGCCCCAGGGCTGAGCGTGCGCGACACCACGGACGCCTTCCGCATCCTGTTCGTGTGCACGGGCAACCTCTGCCGGTCGCCGCTGGCCGAGCGGCTGGCCCGCGCGGCGCTGGGCCCGGCGTTCGAGGTGGGGAGCGCGGGAACCCGCGCGGTCCCCGGCAGGCCGATGCCCGGGAACGCCGTGCGCGTGCTGCTGCTGCTCGGCGGCGACCCGTCCGGCTTCGTCTCCCGGCCGCTGACGGCCCCGCTGGTGGCCGGGGCCGACCTGGTGCTGGCCGCGACCGCCGCCCACCGGGCCGCGGCCGTGGCCCTGCATCTGCCGGCGGCCCCGCGGACGTTCACGATCGCGGAGTTCGGCGCGCTGGCCGGTGAGGTCCCCGTCGAGGAGGTCGCGCGGGAGCGCGACCCCGCGCGCCGGGCCCGGACGCTCGTGGACCAGGCCGCGTCCCTGCGCGGCCTGGTCCGGGTCGACGCCCCTGACATCCCCGACCCGTACGGCCGGTCCCGGTGGGCCTACCGGGCCGCGGGACGCCGGATCGCCGAGGCGCTGGCGGTCCCGCTGCGGCTGCTCACACACCCACCGGCGTCTTGACCTCGGGCTCCGACACCCGGGCCTCGTAGCCGTAGCCGTAGCCGTAGCCGTCGTATCGGCTGGCTTTGGGCGGGACGAAGTTCAGCACCGTGCCGACGAGGCGGGCGTTGATGGACGTCAGCAGCTCGACGGCCCGGACGACGTGCTCCTGCCGGGTCCGGCCGTACCTGGCCACCAGGATCGTCCCGTCGCACAGCGCGGACAGCGTGGCGGCGTCGGTGACGGGCAGCAGCGGCGGCGCGTCGATGATGACGATGTCGTAGTGGGCCGTGAGCTCCGCCAGGAGCTGCCGCATGCCCTGGGAGCCGAGCAGCTCGCTCGGGTTCGGCGGGATCTGGCCGCACGGCAGCACGAACAGGCGCGGGTCCCCCCACGTCTGGATGACGCTCTCCAGCCGGACCTTGCCGATCAGCACGTCGGTGAGGCCGACGCCGCCCTCGATGCCGAAGTAGTCGGGCAGCCGGGGGCGGCGCAGGTCGCCGTCCACGAGCAGGACCCGCCAGCCGGCCTGCGCGAGCGTGATGGCCAGGTTGGAGGAGGTGGACGACTTGCCCTCGGCGGGCAGGCAGCTCGTCACCACCAGCGACTTCGGCTGCCGGTCCACGCCGATGAACTGCAGGTTCGTGCGCAGCGACCGGAACGCCTCGGCCCGGAACGAGCGTCCCTTGTGCCGCACGATCAGCGGGTGGCGCCGCGCGTCCCGCTCGTAGCTGATGACGCCGAGCGTCGAGCTGCCGGCCGCCTGCTGCAGCGCCCCCGTGGTCTTGACGGTGGTGTCGAGACGGTCGCGCAGGATGAGCGAGCTGACGGCGACGATCAGCCCGATCAGCACGCCGACCAGGACGTTCACCAGCGGCACGGGACTGACCGGCTGCTTCGGCACCTCGGCCTGGTCGATGATGGTGACCTTGACGGTCGGCCGGCTGTTGGGCGTCGGCCGTTCGATCTGCTCCACCAGCGAGGCGAACCGGGCGCCCAGCCCGTTGGCGAGCGCGGCGGCCCGGGCGGGGTCCGTGTCGGTGACCATCGCGCGCAGCAGGACGGTCCCGGGCACGATCTCCGCGGTGACGTTCTCCCGCAGGCGCGCCACGTCCTCGGGCCTGGTCACCTGGCTCAGGGTCCGCCGGCTCGTCAGCAGGGCGGCGTACGACTGCGCGCCCTGCGCCAGGCTGCTGACCTGGTACGCGGGTGAGAACGCGCCCTTCTTGTCGTGGCTGGAGAACAGCATGGTGACCGTCGCGGCGTACTTCGGCGGCATGTTCGCGGTCACGACCAGCGCAGCGCTGACCGAGAGGATCAAGGACAGGACGAGGAGCACCCAGTTCTTGCGGGCGAGCCGGATGAAGTAGAGCAGGTCCAACGGATCATCGCCGCCTTTCGCGGATTCGTGGAGGGTTCTCGAAGGAGCGGCGTGGCGCGTACACGTGCACGCCCTGGAAGAGGCCGATGGCGGCGAGAGCCGTCACGGCGGCGACGAGCGCCGCGGCGAGCGGCGGGACCAGGCCGAGGACCATCGCCGTGCACAGCGCGCCGGCGAGCCCGGCGGTCAGCCCGAGCACCACGGCGACCAGCCGGGTGTCGAAGCCCAGCCGGCGCAGCCGGTGCGAGACGTGGTCGGTGCCGCCCGACAGCGGCGACCGGCCCGCCCGGACCCGCGAGAAGACCACCACCCCCGTGTCGACGATCGCGACGAAGGCCGGCAGGAGCAGCCCCGCGACCGTCGTGTCCGGGCCGCGCCCGGTGACCAGGACGATCGCCGAGCAGGTGAGGCCGAAGCCGATGAACAGCGACCCGGTGTCGCCCATGAACATCCTCGCCGGCGCCCAGTTGTGCGGCAGGAACCCCAGCGCGGCGCCGGCCAGCACCACCAGGAAGAGCCCGAACGCGGCCTCCCCCCGGAGAAACGCGACCACGGCCAGGAACGCGGCGCTGACCGCGGTGACCGCGCCCAGCGCGCCGTCCATGTTGTCGAGCAGGTTGAAGGAGTTGGTCACCACGACGATCCACACCACTGTCAGCGGGCCGTCCGCCCACCCTCCGGTCACGGTGAGCTCCACCCCGGCCAGCACGACGCCGACGGCGCCCACCGCCTCCACGGTGAGCCGCGTGACGGCCGGGAGCGCGGCGATGTCGTCGATGAGGCCGAGGGCGGCCACCGCGGTGGCCGCCAGCAGGATCGCGGTGAGCCGCAGGTCGGCGAGCCCGCCCCCGGCCACCGTGGTGAGGACGGTGACCAGCGCGATCCCGACGCCCCCGAGGTACGGGGTGGCCCGCTTGTGCGCCTTGTGCCCGCCCGGCCGGTCGGTCATGCCCCAGCGCAGGGCCAGGCGTTTCAGCGGGACGGCGGTCACCGCCGTCATCAGGAAGGCGGCCGCGCAGGCGGCGGACGTGAGTGCTCCGCTCACCGCGACGCCGCCGCGAGCTCCTCGCGGGCCTCCTTGACGACCTCGCTGAGGATCACGTCCAGTGTGCGGCGCGGAACCCACCCGGTGAGCTCGCGGAGCTTGGTGGTGTCGGGCACCCGGCGGGTCATGTCCTCGAAGCCCTTCTGGTAGGCCTCGTGGTACGGGACGAGGTCCACCCCGGAGGTGGAGCCGGTGTGCTCGACGACGAGCTTGGCCAGCTCCAGGATGCTGATCTCGTGCCCCGAGCCGATGTTGAACGTCTGCCCGATCGCCGCCTCCGAGGCGAGCAGCCGCAGCAGGGCGTCGACGACGTCGGCCACGTGCGCGAAGCAGCGGGTCTGGGTCCCGTCCCCGTGGACGGTCAGCGGCACGCCGGTGAGCGCCTGCTGGACGAGGCGCGGGATGACCATGCCGTAGGCCGGGCTCTGCCGCGGCCCCACGGTGTTGAACAGCCGCACGACGATCGTCTGCAGGCCGCGCTCGTGGTGGTAGGCGTTGGCGAGGATCTCGTCCACGGCCTTGGCGGTGCTGTAGGCCCACCGGACGACGCCGGTGTTGCCGAGGATGCGGTCGGCGTCCTCGCGCAGCGGCCCGGAGGAGTTCTTGCCGTAGATCTCGCTCGTGCTGGTGACGAGGATCTTCTTCCGGTACCGGTGCGCGGTCTCGATGACGATCTCGGACCCGCGGATGTTGGTCATCAGGGAGCGCAGCGGCTGCTCCACGATGAGCTTGACGCCCACCGCCGCGGCCAGGTGGACGACGATGTCGCACTGCCGGACCAGCTCGTCCACGATCAGCTCGTCGAGGATGGAGCCCTGCACGAAGCGCAGGTTCGGGTGCGGGCGCAGGTTGGCCAGCCGGCCGGTGGACAGGTTGTCGAGGACCACGACCTCGTCCCCGCGGGCCAGCAGGGCGTCGGTCAGGTGCGACCCGACGAAGCCGCTGCCGCCCGTTATCAGGTACCTGAGGCTGCTTGCGTTGCTCATGCTCTCCCCTAGTGACGAGTTCGTTTGCTGGAGACCGCGGCCGTTCACGCGGGCACGCCCGGGCTCGCGGTCGCGGTCGTCTCCCTCTGGAACCAGGCGACCGTCATGCGGAGCCCGTCCTCCAGCGAGGTCGGGCGGACCCTGGGGAAGAGCTCACGGAGCAGGTCCGGGGAGGCCTGCGACTGGCGGATGTCGCCCGTGCGCGGCGGCAGGAACACCGCCTCGATCGGCCGGCCCAGCACCGAGCCGAGCACCTCCTTGAGCGTCAGCAGCGGCACGCGGGTGCCGAAGGCCAGGTTGACCGGCCTCGCACTCGTCACCCGGCGCAGCGCCGCCTCGCCCAGCACCTCCGTCACCGATCCGACGTAGGTGAAGTCCCTGGCCTGGTGGCCGTCGCCGTGAACGGGCACCGGAGCGCCCTCCAGTGCCCGCGACACGAACGCCGGGATGACCGCGGCGTAGGCGTGGTCGGCCGGCTGCAACGGGCCGTAGACGTTGAAGAAGCGGAACGGCAGCACCGGCAGGCCGAAGCTGGAGGCGTACGCCAGGGCGTACGCCTCGGTCGCCAGCTTGCTCACGCCGTACGGGCTGAGCGGCCTGGCCGGCAGGTCCTCGTGGTTGAACGGCCCGGCCGTGTCGCCGTACACGGACGAGGAGGAGGCGAGGATCACGTGCGGCCTCGTCGCCCGGCACGCCTCCAGCAGGCGGAGCGTCCCGGTCGCGTTGACCTCGTGCGTGGCCAGGGGGTCGGCCAGCGACCGGGGCACGGACGGGCGCGCCGCCAGATGGACGACCGTCGTGACGTCCGCGACCAGGCGGCCCACGAGGTCCGCGTCGAGGATGCTGCCCAGCACGAACCGCACGGCCACGCCGTCGAGGTTGGCCAGGTCGCCGGTGCTGAGGTCGTCCAGGACCGTGACGCCCTCGATCTCGGGCAGCGCGGCGAGCGTCCGGCACAGGTTCGCACCGATGAAACCGGCGCCGCCGGTTACCAGGACTTTCACCCGTTGATCCCTTCTGTGGTGACACGACGGTCCCGGCGGGACTCGCCCAGCGATCGGTAGAGGGTCTCGGTGTCGGCGACCAGGCGGTCGACGTCGAAGGAGGCGGTTGACCAGCGGCGGGCGGCCTCGCCCAGCCGGGTCGCGAGCTGGGGGTCGGAGAGCAGGTGGACGACGTGCGTGGCCAGCTCGGCGGAGTCGGCGGCGCCGAGCAGCCCGGTGCGCCCGTCCTGGACGACCTCGGCGACGCTGCCGACGCGGGAGGCGACGACCGGAGTGCCGGCCATCTGCGCCTCGATGAGGGTGAGCGGGGTCCCCTCGTTGTCGGAGGTCAGCAGGACCACGTCGGCGGCGGCGTAGACGGTCTCCACGTCCTTGCGCCAGCCCGTCAGGTGGAAGGACGCGCGGACGGGCTCGATGTCCCTTTCCAGCTGCTCCAGCAGCTCGCCGCCGCCGCAGACGACGAAGTGGCAGTCCGGCTTGGCCCGCAGGATCTCGCGGGCCGCCGCGACGAACCTGTCGGGCCGTTTGACCTGGGTGAGCCGGCCGACGTACGCCACCACGGGCGCCTCCGGCGGTAGGCCGAGGGCCAGCCGGGCGGCCCCGCGGCCGGGCACCGGTCCCAGCCGGACGCCGGGCGGGATGACGACGTACTGCTCCGGGCGCCCGATGCCGGCCTGGAGCAGCTCGTCGCGCACCCGCGCGCCCACGGTGACCAGGCGGTCGGACATGGACGCCAGGAACCGCTCGGTCCCCACGTAGAGCGCGCGTTTCGGGCCCGAGAAGTAGCCGTGGAGCAGGTGGCCGTGGAAGCCGTGGACCCGCGCGGCGGGGATCCCGGCGAGCCTGACCGCGACCCGCCCGAGCGCGCCAGCCTTCGCGGTCTGGGTGTGCACGATGTGCGGTCTGTAGGAGCGCATCGCCGACACGAGCCCGGACAGCGCGCGGACGTCGTCCGTCGGCCTGATGGTGCGGCCGAGTCCCGGGATGCGGTGCACCGGCATGCCGGAGGAGCGCAGCTCAAGGTGGTCGCCCTCGCCGCCGTCGACGTGGCCGGTGTAGAGGCGGTGCGCGAATTCTTCCGGGTTCAGCCGTGCGGAGAGCCCGCACACCAGCGTGGCGGGACCGCCCACGTTCATGCGGGCGATGATCTCCATGACGCGAATCCGACTGTCCGGCTTCATACGGCTCCCCAGTGACAGGCTTGGCTCACCTCCGCGAAGCTAGCTGCGATATCGGCGCGTTCCGCTCATGCCGTCGCGGAGAGTGGTGAAATGTTTTCTCCCTCCCTACCTGAGCATGATCGTCCGGGAGTCGCCGCTTACTCTCTTGAGGATTTGTCGCCATTCCCGGAACAAGGTGCGCAGCAGAAAATCCGCCTTACCGGAAAGAGTCCGCAAAGCGGAGTAATCAGCGGGCCATTCACCTCCCGCGAAAAGTGAGCCGCCCAGTCGTCGGCGCTAGCGTCGTCGTCGCCGACCTGCCTGCCGGCGGTTCGGATCGGCTGCTGGGCGTCGCCGCACGGTGCTCAGGTGGACTGAAAGTCGTCATCCATGGAATACGTCATCGTCGCGGCCGCCGCCGTGACACTCGTCATGCTGGTCAACGCGCACCTGGACGCGCCGGTGGCCCGGCGGGCCCTGCCCGTCCTGCTCGCCGCGTTCGGGGTGCGTCTGGTCGTCCACGTCCTGGTGATGCGCGCGGGTGTCATCGACTACGGCGGCGACAACCTGGCCTACGAGGCGCGCGCGATGCTGATCGTCAACTCCTGGAAGCTGGACGGCCTGCAGTTCGTCACGGAGGAGAACCTGAACTTCCTCGGGACCGCCGCGCTGCCGTGCAACGTCTTCGCACTGATCATGTACGTGTGCGGCGGCCCGGCGCCGCTGGCCTGCACGGCCGTCGTGGCCCTGCTGGCCTGCGCGCTCTGCGTCGTCATCTACCGCGTCGCGCGGCTGATCGGCGCCGACGACCGGGCGGCGTTCCTGCTGCTGGCGGTGACCGCGTTCATGCCCGCGTTCCTGCTGCACACGTCGGACACCTACAAGGACGGGTTCAACGCGTTCCTCGTGGTGGCGTGCGTGGGCGTCGGGGTGTCCGTCGCGCACCGGTTCCGGCTCGGCATGCTGCTGGCGGCCGCGCCGCTGCTGTGGTGCCTGTGGTACGTCCGCCCGTACATGGTCTTCGTCGCCGGGCTCCCGCTCGTCTGCGGCGTGGTGGCCTCGAAGTCGAGACTGTCGCTGCGCAAGCTCTTCGCGTTCGGCGCGATCCTGGTGGTCGCCATGCTGTTCGCGGGCGGCGTGTACGAGAACACGCCGCTGGAGCAGGCGGAGCGGCAGCTCGACCGGGGGCAGTCGGAGGTCGTCATCCGCGCCAACGCCGACAGCGACTCCGGAGTGCTCTTCGACGACGGCGGCGACCGGTGGGACGCTCTGGGGCCGAAACTGGTCTACACGGTCATGTCGCCCTTCCCGTGGACCAGCGGCAGCCTCACCATGCACCTGGGCAAGATCGATGTGCTCACCTGGTACGTCCTGCTGTACGCCGCCGTGCGGGGAGGCCGCCGGATGTGGCGCGAGGACCGCAGGACGCTGCTGCTGCTCCTGCTGTTCATCGTGCCCTGCACGATCGCCTACGCGACCACCATGTCCAACATCGGGCTGATCTTCCGGCAGCGCATCCCCATCGTCATGGTCACCAGCCTGCTGGCCGCGGTGGCCTGGACCAGGACCTCCCGCGAGGAGCCCTCGTCCCTTCCGCCGGAGGCGCGTGCGCCCGGCGCGCCCGATCCGGTCCCTCCGGTTCCGGTCCCACCCGCGCCCGTGCGGCGCTGAGGTGGCGCCGCACGGGTCCCCGGGCCGTCAGCCCGCGGGTGCCTCGGTCCGGTAGACGGCGAAGTCGCCGCTGCGGAAGCCGAGCCGGGCGAAGTGCCCGATGGCGGGGCTCACTCCCGGGCTCCGCTCGTCCACGAGGAGCCAGCGGACGCCGCGTCCTTCCCGCAGCTCCCGGATCGTGGCCGTGGACGGCGACCGGAAGGCCGCGTCGTTCGCCTCCAGCCGCTCCTGATCCCAGAACGGCTGGTGCTCCTCCAGACGTCCGGGCTGCCAGCTGTCGGCGTTGTGCACCGTGAACGCCCATCCTTCGACCAGCATGCGCCGCTCGGTCAGCGCGGACAGCCAGAACTGGCGCGAGTCGCAGGGGTCCTCCTGGCCCCAGCGGCAGTGCACGTTCGTGGCCACGAGCTCGTCCGGCGAGGAATGGTCGCGCAGCCAGCGCGCCGCGGACAGCGCGCCGGACGGTGCCGTCGGCGCCGGCTCGGCCGCGGCGGCGGCGGGCTGCCCGGCGAGCCCGGACAGGAAGGAGACGACCCGCGCGTGGTGCGCCGCGGGCAGGCCGATGACGGCCAGCGCCGTGACGAGGAGGGCCCAGCCGCGCATCCGGGCCCGCGTGGTGACGATGACGACGACCGCGAGCGCGACGGCGACGAGCAGCGTCAGGTACGGGAGGCAGAGGGCGGTGTCCGGCTGCCCCGGCCCGAGCGGCGCCGTGACGCCCCACAGGAAGGGGATCGCGTAGGCCGCGGTCAGCCCGGCACCGATCGCGCCCACGACGAGCCCGCGCGGCACCCGTGCCCGCCGCAGGACGGCGAGGACGCCGAACACCGCGATGATCACCGGGTAGGGGTGCGACCCCCACAGGAAGTAGACCTGGCTCTGGCCGGGATGGTCGAACACGATCATGGCGCCGAGCCCGGCGGCGCCGATGCCGGTCAGGAGGACCACGTCGGGCCGGAGGAGCAGCCTCGGCCTGCTCAGCAGCCCCAGCATCGGGCTCCAGGTGACGGCCCAGGCCAGCAGGTACATCACCGCGACGCCGGCCAGCGACGCGAGCGCGGGAGCGGTGCCCACCGGCATGCCGGTCAGCTCCTGCCACACGGTGCGCAGGTACGAGAAGGGCGCGACCATCAGCCCCTGCCGCCGCCCGCCGAACAGGACGAACTGCGCGAAGACCAGGCACGCACCGGTCATCAGAAGCGCCGTGAGCACGGGCCACGGCACCCGGCGCCGCCGTACCGCCTCGACCAGGGCCACGGCCACCAGCCCCACGAGGAGCATCGGCAGGTACGTGGCCTTGGCCCCCATGACGGCCAGCAGGAACACCCCCAGCAGGAGCCATCCGCGCAGGTCGTACCGGCGTCGCTGGATGAGGTCGGTCACCAGCAGGACCACGGGGACGAACAGCACCGCCCCGAAGGCGAACGTGGGACTCAACCACGCCGCGTCGTGCATGCCGCCCCAGGTGAACGTCCCGGCCGAGCCGAGGAACAGCCGGGGGGCTCCGACGAGGAGCGTGGCCCCGGCGGCGAGCGCGCCGCCCGCCCACGAGTCCGTCACCCGGCGCCCGAGCATCGCGACCAGGACGACGAACGCGGCCAGCACCGGCAGCATGCCCAGGCGCAGCAGCAGCACCAGCGGCTCCACGCCGGTGATCCAGCTCGCCGACGCCCAGTGCGCGTAGACGAACCAGTGGTAGAAGAGCGGCTCACCGGCGACGATGGGACTCATCGGCGGCATGTGGTGCTTCAGCTCACCGATCAGGCCGAGGTGGAACGGCGCGTCGTCCGCGTACCTCACCAGCTCCGGCCAGGTCAGCGGGGCGATGCCGTAGAGACTGTGGGAGGTCTTGGCCACCAGGTAGCAGATGAGGAGCGCCGGCACCCACGGCCACCAGACCGGCGCGGCGGGACCGGCTCCCTTGCCCCGCCAGTGCCCGCGCAGGCCGGGCACCGCGAGGAACGCGGCGTATGTGGCGATCGGCCACGCCAGGACGAGGAGCGGGAGACCCACCGCGCGGGCCGGGATGTAGACGCCCACCTCCACGGCGAACCCGAGCGCCGTGCCCAGCGCCAGCTCCTCGGCCGATGTGCGGTTGTCGCCGTAGAGGGCGCGCACCAGCAGCAGGCCGGGAAGCGCGAGACACAGCACCAGGTACGCGCCGTAGCAGGCGATGTCCCGGAAGGAGACACCGTGCAGGTTCAGGACGGCGGCGACGAAGACGATCGTGAGCGCCGCGGGCGCCCAGGCGAGGAGCCGCCGCCCCCAGGTCCGGCGAGCCGGGTGCCGTCTCTGCCCGGCCGGCGGGCTCGGTCGTACGTCCCCCGGTGGTCCGGGCGCGTGATCTTGACGAGATGTGGCCATGAGGGGAGTGTGGCCGCGCCCATGATCACGTCGAGGTCAGGCGCTCGGCGCGAGGCAGACTCCTTGCCGTTCCCTGATGTGGCCATGAGTGTACGCGGCCGCCGCCTGGAGAGGGCTCACCGCGGCACCGGCTGCCTGCTCGACCGCCGCATCCGGTTCATCTCCCGCCTGAAGGCCAGGTACTGCCGAGGCGTCGGCGAATACCACTGGCGGCTCTCCAGATCCGTCCGCCGATAGGGCCGCGCCCGGTCGTCCAGCACCGCCCGGACCGCGTCCGCCATCGCGTCGAGGGCGCCCAGGTACTGCTTGACGGGAAGCGTCCGGTACGTGTCGGTGAAGGGGTCGACGGCGACGGCCCGCTGCTCGATGATCTCACCGGTGTCCACCCCCGGATCGAGCAGGTGAATGGTCGTGCCGACCAGTTCGGGGCGGCCCTCGTACACGGCCCAGAAACCGCCGTGCACGCCCCTGTACCGGGGCGTGACCCCGACGTGGATGTTGACGAACGCGGGCGCGCGGTCGAGGATCCGCTTGGCGATGATGCCCGTGCCCGAGACCACGACCGCCGCGGGCGGCCGGGCCGCGAGCAGGCGGGCGACCTCCTCGCTGTTCACCGAGTCCACGTCCAGGACGTCGAGGCGGCCGTCGGGCGGGCGGACGTCGTGCCCGTCGAGCAGTGCCGCGATGCGGGCCCGGGACCTGGGCGCGATCACCAGGCGGTCGTAGCCGAGGAAGGCGAGCTGTCCCGCGACGGCGCCCGCGCCGAGCCTGCGCAGGCGGTGCCGCAGCATCTTCGCCTGGTGCGCCGCCTCGAACACCACCACGGAGACATCGAATCGCTCCGCCAGGTGGTTGATCAGGAGGTACGACGTCTCGCCACGGGACGCCATGATCATGATTTCGCTCATGCGCGCGTCGCCGTCCCGGGGCCGGTGACCGTCGCGGTCCGCAGGACGTGCTCGGCGGCCTGCTCCATGGTCAGGACCCGCAGCTCGCCCCTGTCACGGCGGGCGGCGACCTCGCGCAGGATCCGCTCCAGCGCGCCGAACATCAGGTCGCCGTCGAGGTTGAAGGGGTGGAACCACAGGTGGTAGAGCTCGCCCCGGCGGGCGGCGCGGTCGAGCCCGAGCCGGGCCTGCCTGACCCGGGAGGAGACCGGGATCATCCTGCGCGGCCCGTTGCTCCCGACGAGGAACTGCGAGGCGGGCAGGTCCACCAGCCGCTCGCCCTTCCTCAGCGTGCTCAGGTCGTACGTCGTGGCCGGCGTCCCGAGGGCGCGGTCCAGGAAGTGCAGGGCTCCGAGGCGGTTGCCGTACCAGTTCCGCTCGACGCCGCGGTAGGCGATGATGCCGAAGTCCGGGAGCGAGTCGACGTACGCGATCTGGTTGCGCGGATGGACGATGGAGCGCATGGGCAGCCCGAGCCGTTCGCTGACCCGGGCGGCCGCTTCGAGCTCACGCAGCCAGACCTCCCGGGTGGTGGACGCGTGGTGCGCGTACACGTGGGTGAAGGTGTGCGTGCCGATCTCGTGCTCGACGCGGGCGCCCTTGATCCAGTCGAGCAGATAGGGCGCGTAGTACCACTCCTGCGGCGTCCGCGTGGGCTCCCGGCCGTCCGGTGGCAGGAGGAGGCGGCCCACCACGGCCCAGGTCGCCGGGATCCGGTAGTCGTCCAGCAGGCCGATCAACCGCCTGATGATCCGCGGTTCCTCGTCGAAGACCTTCGCGAGTTTCGGCAGGTCGGCGGCGTCCGTGCCCCATGCGAGCTCGGTGTCGACGGACAGGATGCATGTTCCCGGCATGCGGCCGACCTTAGCCATCGGGCTTTCACCGCCGAATGACCGAAAGTCTGACTTGATCTAATTTTTGGCCGCCATGTCAACGGGTTTGCCGCAGTGACTCCCTCTTCGGGGATTCCCGGTTCCTCATCACGGGACGCAGCACCACCCGCACGTCGGCGACGCGCGGGACCAGCGCGCTCAGCGGAACCCCGGTCGCCCGGGTGAACCGGAACAGCTCGACGGCGGCCATGGCGCTGTAGGTGAACGTGGACGTCAGCGCGGCGCCCACCGCGCCCCATCGGGGGATCATCACCAGGTTGAGCAGGACGTTGGCGCAGAGGGCGCCGATCGAGACGTACGTCATCGTCATCGGGCGCGCCAGACGTACCAGATGCTGCTCCAGCGGCCGGATGAGCATCAGCGCGACGGTGCCGGGAGCCAGCGCGAGCAGCGGCGCCACGGCTCCGGCGAAGGACCGGCCATAGACCAGGGGGATCAGCCAGGGCGCGCAGACGGCGAGCCCGGCCACCAGGACGAAGGACAGGAGGAGGACGAGCCTGAACGCGCGGGCCGTGATGTGCTTGGCCTCCTCCACGTCGCTGGCGGCCTGCTGGGGCAGCACGACCTGCGCGACGGTCTCGCAGGGGATGCGGGTCAGGGTCATGACCGTGACGGCGACGGTGTAGACGCCGACCGTGGCCGGCGAGTCCAGCGCGCCGAGCAGCGGGACGTCGACGACGACGAGGAGGTAGAGGGCCACCCATCCGACGTGGTACCTGCCCGAGAGGCCGAGCTGGCGTCTCGCCAGGGCGCGGTCCACCCGCAGGGAGGCGGGCCGGACCCCGCCCACCACGAGAAGGAAGGGCAGGGCGATGGCGATCGCCCAGCAGACGATCACGCCGCCGATGGTCAGGCGGCCCGTGGCCGCGAGCGCCACGACGGGCAGGCACCAGACCAGCGCGGTCACCAGCGACCAGCGGTTCACCACGTCCATCCGCGAGCGCAGGGTCAGGATGCCGTTGAGGTTGACCGTGGCCGCGCCGAGCGGCACCACCGACAGGGCCGTCGCCCACAGGGCGAACCCGCCGGGCGAGCCGCTCACCGCGACGAGCCCGAGGGCGCCCAGCGCCGCCAGGGAGCCCAGCACGAGGCCGAGGATCAGGCCGTTCGTGGCCAGCGGTTGCTGCCGCGAGCGGTCCGACCAGAGGGTGATCTGCGACTTCTCCAGCGAGAGGTGGCCCACGACGATCGCGGCGTACGCGGCGGTGGTGATCACCGCGTAGACGCCCCTGCCCTCCGGCTGGAGGGTGCGCGCGATGAGCACCCCCGTCGCCGTCTCCAGGGCCAGGCGGAACCCGCGGGTGGCCAGCGCGCGGAAGGCGACGGCCGCCGAGGACGTCGTGTCCTGCGGGGACCTGTCGGGCATGTCACTTCTCCAGGAGCCGGCGGTACAGGGTGACGTGCTCGTCGACCATGACGTGCGTGTCGAAGTGCTTGCGCGCCCACGCGCGCCCCGCGGACGCCAGCCGCCCGGCCAGTTCCGGGTCGTCCAGCAGCCGGCCGATCCCGTCGGCGAGCGCCACCGGCTCCGACGGCGGGACGAGGACCCCCCGGCCCTCCAGCAGCTCGGGATTGCCGCCGACCGAGGTGGCGACGACCGGCCGGCCGGCCGCCATCGCCTCCATGACGGAGTTGCTCAGGCCCTCGGTGAGCGAGGGCAGCAGCACCACGTCGGCACGGGCGAGCAGGCCCGCGCTGTCCGTCCTGGACCCGAGGAAGCGCACGTCGATGCCGAGAACGGCAGCCTGCCGCTCCAGGCGGTCACGCTCCGGGCCGTCGCCCGCGAGCACGAGCGTGCACGGCCGGCCCCGCCGGGCCAGCAGCGCCAGCGCGTCCAGCAGGAAGCGGTGCCCCTTCTCCTCGCTGAGCCGGGCCACGCAGGCGAGCACCGGCAGGCTCGTGCCGACCGGCTCCGGCTCTGCCGGATCGAACGCCGCGCCGGGCAGGCCGTTGTAGATCACCGAAAGCCGGTCAGGGTGCGCGCCGGCCGAGACGGCGTCCCGCGCGAGCGCCACCGCGTTGACGACCACGTGATCCGTCATCCGGGTCACCGCCCTGTCCAGCACCGCGCTCCACGGATGCCGCAGGTCGAGCCGGCTCTCGTTGCGCCGTCCCGCGACCACGACCGGGACGCCGGCCAGCCGGGCGGCCGGGACCCCGATGAGGTAGCCGTGGTAGAGGAAGGCGTGCAGCACGTCCGGCCGCAGCCGCCGCAGCGTACCGACCATGCGGGCGAAGGTCCGCGCGTTCCCCGCGCCGGCTCCCCTGGCGAACCCGAGGTGGTGCACGCCGACGCCCCCGTCGCGAAGCGGCGCTTCGAAGGGGCCGCCCTTCGACAGGGTCAGGACGTCCACCTCGACGCCCGCGCGGCGCAGCTCCAGCGCGATCAGGGCCAGCTGCTTCTGGGTGCCGCCGACCTCCAGGTGCCCGATGAGCAGCGCGACCCGCCGCAGACGTGGGCCGGGCCGGGAGCCCTGGGCCGTCATGACGCCAGGACCTCGTCGTAGAGCCGCTCGAACCATTCGGCCGTCCGGCTGATGTCCACCAGGTCCGCGCTCTCCCGCGCGCCTTCGCGCAGCCGCGCGTGCTCGTCGGGGCGCATCGCCCGCAGGATCGCCTCGGTGAGGTCGCCGGCGTGTCCGGGCCTGGTCAGGTAGCCGTTCCGGCCGTGCTCGATGAGCTCGGGAACGCCTCCGACGGAGGTGGACACCACGGGCACGCCCGCGGCGAGCGCCTCCATGATCACAACGGGCAGGCCCTCGTACGCGGAGCTGAGGACGAGGAGGTCGGCCGCGGCGATCAGGTGGGCGGCGTCCGGCACACAGCCGACGAACCGCACGCCGTCCGAACCGAGGTCCGCCACCTGGCGGGCTATCTGCTCCTCCAGCGGCCCCTGTCCGGCCAGGAGGAACACGGCCCGCGGGTCCCGCTCCACCACCCTGGCCGCGACCCGGATGAGAAGGTCGTGCTGCTTCTGCGGCCGGAAGTTGGCCACGTGCGCGATCAGGAAGGCCGATTCTGGAACGTTCCACTCGCGACGGATGCGCGCGGCCTCCCCGGCCAGGCGGCGCTGCCCGGCGACGTCCACCCCGTGGATCCTGGTGGACAGCCGGCGCGCGCCCCGGCTGGCGACGGCGCGGGCGACCTGCGCGGAGACGGCCACCGTGTGGGTGTCCAGCCATCCGGTGGCGCGGTCGAGCAGCATCGTCGGCAGGCGGTAGCGGACGTTGTGCACGGTCGAGATCAGCGCGGGGCGCCGCCGCCAGAGCCGGGTCGTCACGCGCAGCAGCGACGCGGGAAGCGGCGAGTGCAGGTGGACGACGTCGGGCCGCAGCCGCCTGACCGCGGCCGCCAGGCGCAGCAGGCGCAGCGGGCGTGGGCCGGACACCATCTGGACGACCTCGATACCCGCGGCGCCGAGCCGCTCGACGCGCTCGTCGGAGGCCCACAGGCACACCACCGTGTAGCGCATATCCGCCCGGGGCGCGGCGAGCAGGCGCTCCACCAGCAGCGTCTCGGCGCCGCCGACGTGGAGAACTTTGATCACTTCGCAGACGTGCGTCATGGTCTTCACCAGCGCATCATCGCCATCGGCAAGCCCGTGGCGGCGGCGACGCTCCGGCGACCGCAAACATTGCCCGCCCGTGCCCCGGGCCATACCGTCGGCCCATATCGCCGGGCCCTACCGCCGGCCCCTACCGTCGGCGTGACTCCGGCCCCGCGCCGGTACGGCTACGTGTCGTCGGTCAGCTCGTAGACGCTGTGGTCGCCGGAGCGGAAGCGGCGCTTGGCATGGACCCACAGCTGGGTGCCGGGCCGCATCAGGGTCTCGTCCACGAACAGCCACCGCACGCCGTAGCGCTCGCGCAGCAGCCGCACCGTGTCCGGCGACGGCTGCTGAAAGACGGCGTCGTTGGCGCGCAGCCGCTCCTGGTCCCCGTACGGGCGGTACCGGGGCGCCTCGCCCGGACGCAGGCCCGCCAGCGAGGTCGTCGTGTACGCCCACCCCTCGACCAGCACCCGCCGCTCGCTGAGCGCGCTCGCCCAGAAGCGGCGGCTGTCGCACGGGTCCTCGCCATGCCAGCGGCAGTGCGCGTTGGTGGCGACCAGGTCGTCCGGGTCAGAGTTGGCGCGCAGCCACCGGCCGGCCGCCAGGGCGCCGCGGGGCGCCTCCTCCCCCACATGCCGGTGCCGGCCGAGCACCAGCGGGCCGGGCGGGGCGCCGGGCAGGAGCTGGGCCGCCCACGCGGCGGGCGTGCCGGCCGCCGTGACCAGGCAGAGCACGAGGGCGAACGTGCGCGCCCGGCTCTGGCGCAGCGCGCGCAGCGCCACCACGGCCACCAGAACCATGCCGAGCAGCGCGGTGTACGGCAGGTACAGCGCGGCGGCGTCCTCGCCGTCCCGGAACGGGACCCCCACGCCGAGCAGCACCCGGATCGCCAGGACGGCCGCCACCCCGGCGCAGCCCGCGCCCACCGCCGCGGCCGGGCGCACCCCGGTCCTGCGGACCACCGTGGCCAGGCCGTGGCAGGCGAGGATCGCCAGGTACGGGAAGGGCGCCTGAAGGAAGTACCCCTGCGACAGGTTCGGGTGGCCGAGCAGCAGCGCGGCGCCCAGCCCGGCCGCGCTCATGCCGAGGATCAGCGGCACGGGGTGACGGGCGAGCAGCCGAGGCCGGCACAGCAGCCCGAGCACACCGCACCAGGCGATCGCCGCGCCCAGCAGGCACAGGAGGGACGCGC
Source organism: Nonomuraea sp. 3-1Str (assembly GCF_031570565.1). Taxonomy (NCBI): domain Bacteria; kingdom Bacillati; phylum Actinomycetota; class Actinomycetes; order Streptosporangiales; family Streptosporangiaceae; genus Nonomuraea; species Nonomuraea sp. 3-1Str. The sequence goes on along the minus strand of NZ_JALHBK010000039.1, from coordinate 18,331 downwards.
CGGCCAGCGCCTGCCACGGGACCTCCGCCCGCGCTCCGGCGCCCGTCAGGTTGCGCCAGGTCACCCGGACCATCGACAGCGGATCGACGACGATGCCCTGCCGTGCGCCCCCGAACAGGACCGTCTGCGCGAACACGAGGCACGCCACGGTCAGGCCGAGCACCGCGGCCGCCTGCCGGGGCGGCCGGAACCACGTGACCGTCTCCACCACCACGACCACCAGCAGGCCGGCCGCGAGCAGGGGCAGGTAGGTGGCCTTGGCCCCGGTGAGGACCATGAGCATGACCGTCAGCACGGCCCACCAGCCCCGGCTCCGCCGCCGCCCGGGCAGGTCGAGGAGCAGGAGCATCACGGGGGCGAACAGCAGGGCCGCGAAGGTCTGGGTGGGGCTGGCCCACGAGTACGGCGGCGCCCAGGTCAGCAGGCCGGAGACCGAGCCCGCGTACAGGCCGGGCGCGGCCACGAACACCGTGGCCGCCACACCGGCCAGCGCCACCTTCCGCGAGCCCGTCATGCGGTGGCCGACCATCGCGATCAGCACGACGAACGCGGCCAGCATGGGCAGCATGGCGAGCCGGAAGAGCAGGATCACCGGCTCGATCCCGGTGACCCAGCTCGCCGCCGCCAGGTGCGCGTACACGAACCAGTGGTACGCGAGCGGCTCCCCCACGACCGACGGCACCATGGGCGGCACGTGGTGCCTCAGCTCGCCGGTCAGCGCCAGGTGGAAGGGCATGTCCACGGGCGACCTCAGGAGCGACGGCCAGGTGAGCGGCTGGCCGGCGAAGAAGCCGGCGGCGACCAGCGCGATCACCGCGATCACGACCAGGGCGAGGCTCCACGACCACCACAGCGGGGCGTGGCCCGCGTCCGGCCGCCGCCTCCAGTGCGCGCGCAGCCGGGGAACGGCGGCGAACAACGCGTACGTGCCGAGCGGCCACACCACGACGAGCACCGGCTGCCCGAGGGCGCGGGCGGGCAGGTAGGTGAGCACCTCCAGCGCGTAGCCCAGCGCCACGCCGAACGCGACCTGCTCCGGCAGCACGTGCGCGCGACGGTACAGCGCCCGCACCCAGAGCGCGCCGGGCAGCGCCAGGCCGAAGGCGACGTACAGGCCGAACACCACCATGTCCCGGGCCGCGACGCCGTTCAGTCTCAGCGCGAGCGCGGCGCACCCGAGCACGGCCACCGCCGGCAGCAGGCGCGAGAGGCGGGCCAGCGGGCGGGACGGAAGGTGCGCGGGCGCGGGCGCATCGACGGATGCCGGGGACTGCGGGAGGGGCGGGGCGTCGGCCATGCGCGCAAGCTTGGCGACGCTGCCCGGCTCGCGGGCCGGGTATGCCCTAGTCGTGCGATGTTCTTGCATCTGCTTTGCCGGGCTTTACGGCCCCCGGACAAGGCTCATCGCAAAGACGGACGCATCATTACAACCCCCTTTTTGTCTCCCGACACGCCCAACCCCTATCGAGTGCTGTCATTGTCCGCCCCACGCGATCACCGCCCGAATTCATCCCTACTCTGCGTCGAGATGCATTCACATCGCCTTTGCTCCCTTTTTACCTAGCAACCGCGTTCTTGGGGGTTTCGCATGCCGGACAGCGAGGAGAAGATCGGCCGGAGACGTCGCCGGGCTCGTGTGGTGCCGGCGGTTCTCGGGGGGACGGCCTGCGCGGCCGCCCTGCTCTGGACCGCCTGGACCCTGACGCCTCTGCCCGGCGGCGACCAACCGATCGATCCGCTGGCCGTGCCCGTGTCCGTGGAGTCGAGCACGACGGCGCGGCCCCCCGCATCCACCGTCCAGCTCAACCAGGTGCCGGACCACGTGGTCAGAGCCGTCCTCGCCGCCGAGGCCGCGGCCCCCGCGCCGGAGACGGGCGTGAGCGTGGAAGGACTGGCCCGGGGGCTGTGGTTCGGGCTCACCGGACAGAGCACCGGCGACTTCGCGATCACCCAGCGGATGGTGCGCAACCAGCACGCCGAGGACTCCTCGCTCCTGCGCCGGCTCGCCGACCTCGCGATCACCGCGAAGGTCGAGCTGTCACGCTCGCGCGCGTGGGTGCTGGAGAGGTACCTCAACGTGCTCGACCTCGGTCAGGGGCCCCAGGGGATCCAGGCGGGGGCGCGGGCGTTCTTCGGCAAGGACGCCCAGGAACTCACCGTGTCCGAGGGCGCCTACCTGGCCGCGGCCATCCGGCGGCCCGACCCGGCCGGCGGCGCCTCGCCCGAGCCGGTCGCGGGCATGCGGACCCGCTGGCGCGAAGTGATCCGGGCCATGCGCCAGGAAGGCGTCCTCAGCCCGGCCCAGGCCGCCGTGCAGCGCTTCCCCGCCACGGCGGACGGCGTCCGTCCCGTGAGCAACGCGGCGGACGGCGTGCGTCCCGTGAGCATCGCGGCCGACGGCCCCGGGGCGGCGCGCACGGCCGTGGTCTCGGCGCTGGGAGCCGGGGCCGCGCGGGCCATGCCCGCGGCGGCGCTCGGCCCGCAACGCCCGCGCGCCCGGCAGGCGCGGCAGCAGTGCCCGCCCGGCTCGATCATCTGCGCGGAGAACGAGCTGCCCGGGAGCCCGCCCAGCGAGTGGGACGTGGGCGGGTCCGGCAGCCCTGACATGCAGGGCTTTCCCGCCCAGATCAGCGTCGGTCAGGGCGAGACCATCGACTTCAAGGTCAACACCCCGGCGACCGACTACCGCCTGGACCTCTACCGCATCGGCTACTACGGCGGCATGGGCGCCAGGCACGTCGCCACCGTGCAGCCGTCGGCCGCGCTCCCGCAGACCCAGCCCGCCTGCCTGAGCGACGCCACGACCGGCCTGATCGACTGCGGCAACTGGGCGGTGTCCGTCTCCTGGACGGTGCCGGCCACCGCCGTCTCGGGCGTCTACGTGGGCAAGCTGGTGCGCGAGGACGGCCCGGACGCCGCCGGCCAGGTCATCTTCGTGGTCCGGGACGGCCGCGCGTCGGACCTGCTGTTCAAGACCTCCGACACGACCTGGCAGGCGTACAACAGCTACGGCGGCAACAGCCTGTACCAGGGCTCGCCTGCCGGCCGTGCCTTCAAGGTCAGCTACAACCGCCCGATCATCACCCGCGGGATCACCAACGGGTCGGCGAACTACTTCTTCAACGCCGAGTACCCCATGATCCGCTGGCTGGAGGCCAACGCCTATGACGTCGGCTACATCTCCAGCGTCGACGCCTCGGCCCGGCCCGCCGACCTGCTCGACCACAAGGCGCTGCTGTCCGTCGGTCACGACGAGTACTGGGCCAAGGAGATGCGGGACAACTTCGCCGCGGCCCGCGACGACGGCGTGGACATCGCCTTCTTCTCGGCGAACGAGGTCTTCTGGAAGATCCGCTGGCAGAACAGCATCGACGGGTCGGACACCCCGTTCCGCACCATCACCTGCTACAAGGAGACGATCGCCAACGCCAAGATCGATCCCAGTCCGCAGTGGACCGGGACCTGGCGAGATCCGCGCTTCTCACCGCCCTCCGACGGAGGCATGCCGGAGAACCAGCTCACCGGCACCCTGTTCATCATCAACGGCATCGTCAACGACGCGATCCAGGTGCCCTCGCAGTACGCGCCCATGCGGCTGTGGCGCAACACCTCGATCGCCAACCTGCAGCCGGGCCAGGTCGCCACCTTCCCCGCCGGCACGCTCGGCTTCGAATGGGACAACACGCCCGACAACGCCGTCGCGCCCGCCGGTCAAGCCGGCTTCTCCAGCACCACCCTCAGCTACACCAACAAGTACCTGCTCAACTTCGGCAGCTCCTACGGCGCCGGCACCGCGACGCACCACCTGACCCTCTACCAGAAGTCGGGCGGCGGGATGGTGTTCGGCGCGGGGACCATCCAGTGGGCCTGGGGGCTGGACGCCGACCACGACCGGTCCGGCAGCCCCACCGACGTCCGCATGCAGCAGGCGACCGTCAACCTCTTCGCGGACATGGGCGCCCAGCCGGCGCTCCTCCAGCCGGGCCTGGTCCCGGCGACTCAGTCCACCGACACGGCGCCCCCCACCTCGGCGATCACCGCACCGGCCGTGGACGCCACCGTGCGGACCGGAGTGCCCGTCACGATCAGCGGGACGACGGCCGACACCGGCGGCGGCGTCGTCGCGGGGGTGGAGGTCTCCGTCGACGGCGGCACCACGTGGGGCAAGGCCACCGGATTCGGCCCCTGGCAGTTCACCTGGGTGCCCACGGGCAACGGGCCGACGACGATCATGTCGCGGGCGGTGGACGACATCGGGAACCTCCAGACCACCCCGGCCTCGCGCTCGGTCACGGTCGTCACGAGCTGCCCGTGCTCGCTGTGGGCATCGACGATCATCCCCTCGGTCCTGTCGATCAACGACACGAGGTCCGTCGAGCTCGGCGTGAAGTTCCAGGCGTCGCAGGAGGGCGCCGTGTCCGGCATCAGGTTCTACAAGGGCGCCGGCAACACCGGCACCCACGTGGGCAGCCTGTGGAGCAGCACGGGCCAGCTCCTGGCGCGGGCCACCTTCACCAACGAGACGTCCACCGGCTGGCAGCAGGTGAAGTTCGCCACGCCCGTGCAGCTGACGCCGGGCACCACGTACGTCGCCTCCTACTTCGCGCCGAACGGCGGGTTCGCCTACAACTACGACTACTTCGCGACGCTCTACACGAACGGACCGCTGTCCGCGCCCGCGAGCACCGCGACGAGCGGCAACGGCGTCTACCGGTACGGGGCCACGAGCGGCTTCCCCACCTCCACCTACCGGATGACCAACTACTGGGTGGACGTGGTGTTCGCCCCGACGAGCCTGTGGCCGAGCACCGCGGTGCCCTCGGTGGTTTCGGGCACCGACGGGAGGTCCGTCGTGCTCGGGGTGCGGTTCCGCTCGATCGTGGCCGGCACCATCAGGGGCATCCGCTTCTACAAGGGCCCGCAGAACACCGGGACGCATGTCGGCAGCCTCTGGACGACCGGCGGCCAGCTGCTCGGGAGCGCGACCTTCACCAACGAGACGGCGTCCGGATGGCAACAGGTGCTGTTCAACACGCCGATCCGGATAACACCGGGGACCAACTACATCGCGTCCTACATGGCGCCGGCCGGGCATTTCTCCTACGACCAGAACTACTTCACCACGACGTACCAGAACCCGCCGCTCATCGCTCCGGCGAGCACCGCGACGAGCGGCAACGGGCTGTACCGGTACAGCGTCGACAACAAATGGCCGACCGAGACCTACAAGGCCAGCAACTACTGGGTCGACGTGGTGTTCGACGCCGACTGAGACACCGGCCGGGACGGGCGGCTGAGTCGGGTTGCTGAAACGGGTGGCCGGCGCCTCGCGGCGCGGGCCACCCGTCCACGTGAACGCGTCTCTAGACGGCCGGTAATACCGCGCCAAGGAGAACGCAATGCGGCGCCGCCCGTCATGGCCGCCGCACCGGGCTTGTGATGCGATGACCGCCAGGAGCCATGGCGAAAGGACCGTTCCGCGAACGCGCGTCCGCCACGGGCGCCTTCGCCGAGATATCGGAGGATCCATGTCGGAGTCAGTGTCGGTGGTCATCCCGTGTTACCGCTCAGCGCTGACCCTCCCGGTGCTGGTGCCCAGGCTCGTCTCCGTCCTGCGCGAGCTGAACGTCCGGTACGAGGTGATCCTCGTGGTCGACGGCAGCCCGGACGACACGTGGCCGACCGCCGCGGACCTGGCCGAGCGGGTGGAGGGCGTCCGGGCCATCCACCTGTCGCGCAACTACGGCCAGCACAACGCCCTGGTGGCGGGCATCAGGGAGGCGGGTTCGCAGGTCGTCGTCACGATGGACGACGACCTGCAGCACCTGCCCGAGCAGATCCCGAACCTGCTGGCCGCGCTGGAGGGCGACCGGCTCGACCTGGTCTACGGCGTCCCGCACGTGGAGGAGCACGGGTTCCTGCGCAGCTTCGCCTCCCGCTCGGTGAAGGCGTGCATGTCCGCCACGCTGGGGATCCGCACCGCCCGCAAGATCAGTGCGTTCCGCGCCTTCCGCACCCACCTGCGCGACGGCTTCGCGCAGCTGTCGGGCCCGCACGCCTCCATCGACGTGGCCCTGTCCTGGGCCACCACCCGCGTCGGCTCGGCGCACGTGCACATGAACCACCGCCCGCACGGCCGGTCCAACTACTCGCTGCCCCTGCTGGTCCGGCACACGGCGAACATGGTGCTCGGCTACAGCGCGGCGCCCCTCCGCCTGGCCAGCTACCTCGGCTTCCTCGTCGGCCTGGTCGGCCTGCTGCTGGGCGTGGCCGTCCTGTGGCACTTCGCGACGGGCAGCACGACCGTCGCCGGGTTCACCACGATCGCCTCGATGGTCGCGCTGTTCTCGGCCGCGCAGCTCATCGCCATCGGCGTGCTCGGTGAATACGTCGGCCGCATTCACGGCAGCGGAATGGGACATCCCACCTACGTGATCCGGGAGCGGGTCGGCTCGGCCGCCCCCGTCGGACTGCCCCGGCAGAGCAGCGGCGCGGGCGCGCCCGCGCGCAACGCCCCTTAGCCGTACGCGGCCGGCGCCATTGCGTCATCGGTTCTCCACCGACGGGCCAAGCTATAGCCCGCGAATCCGCGGGACGCGCGCCGACACGGTCCGCGTCAAATAGGACGGGTTAGAAACAGGAGCAGGAATTTCGGCCGGGGTCGTTTCGTGCTGAGGAAATGTCACCGGCTCGATGAAACACCCGTCGAATGGAGTGAGTGTGCGTTTCTTGCCCGCTCAGGAGAACATCACGGCCGGAGTCATCGGCCTGGGATACGTCGGATCGTGTATAGCCGCGACCCTGGCCGACAGAGGCGTCGACGTGATCGGCGTGGACACCGACGCCTCGCTCGTCGAGGAGCTGAGCGGCGGCCACTGCCGGTTCAGCGAATCGGGGCTGCCCGAGCTCGTCTCCCGCCTGGCCGGCACCACGAGCTTCACGGCCACCACGGAGTGCGCGGCGGTCGCCTCCGCCGACGTGGTCATCGTCACGGTCGGCACCCCCGTCCGGGACCAGGGCGTGCTGATGGACCTCCAGCTCAGGAGCGCCTGTGAGGAGCTGAGCAAGCACCTGCGCCCCGGCCAGCTCCTGATCTTCAAGAGCACCGTCCCGCCGGGCATGACGCGGGAGCTGGTCGTACCGCTGCTGGAGCGTTCCGGTCTCACCTGCGGAGCCGACTTCGGCCTGGCCTTCTGCCCGGAGCGGCTCTCCGAGGGCAACGCCCTCAACGAGCTGCGCACGTTCCCCATCGTCGTGGGCGGCTGGTGCGCCGACAGCACCGAGGCCGCGGCGGCGTTCTGGCAGCGCGCCCTCGGCGTCGAGGTCATCCGCTGCGCGTCGCTGGAGACGGCCGAGATGGTCAAGCTGGCCGACAACTGGTGGATCGACCACAACATCGCGATGGCCAACGAGCTGGCCCAGGTGTGCGCCACGGTCGACGTCGACGTGCTCGACGTGATCAGCGCCGCCAACTCCATCAAGAAGGGCAGCGGGAGCGTCAACATCCTCCTGCCGAGTGTCGGCGTCGGCGGCTCGTGCCTGACGAAGGACCCGTGGATGCTGTGGCGCTCGGCCGGCGAGCGCGGCCTCGACCTGCTGACCATCCCCGCGGCGCGGCAGGTGAACGACGGCATGCCGCGCTACACCTTCCGCCTCATCGTGGAGGAGCTGGCCAAGGTCGGCCGGGCGCCGGAGGAGGCCAAGGTCGCGGTGCTGGGGCTGGCGTTCAAGAACAACACGGGCGACCTGCGGGCGACGCCCACCCAGCCCGTCGTCGCGGCGCTGCGGGAGGCGGGCGCGCAGGTCGCGCTCTTCGATCCGCTGGTGGACGACGACGAGGCCGAGAAGACGTTCGGGCTGCGGCCGTGCGCCTCCGTCGAGGAGGCCGTGCGCGACGCCGACTGCCTGGCGGTGCTGGCCTGGCACCGGCCGTTCCAGAGCCTGGACTTCGCGCGGATCCGCGGGCAGGTCGCCGCGTCGTGCGCGGTGATCGACGGGCGGGCCTACTACCCGCGCGAGACGATCGCCCGCCTGCGTGAGCTGGGCTTCGCCTACCGCGGGATCGGACGGTAGACGCCATGGCACGCGTGGTCGTCACGGGCGGCAGCGGGTTCGTCGGGACCCATCTCGTCGAGCGGCTCGCCGCGGAGGGCAACGAGACGACGGTGTTCGACTTCGGCGGGCCGCCGCCCGGCCTGCCCGAGGGCGGCGGCGCCGTCCGGTACGTCAGGGGCGACATCCGGGACCGCGACCAGGTGGCCGCGGCCATCGAGCCCGGGGTCGAGGTCGTCTACCACCTCGCCGCCGTGGTGGGGGTCGACCGCTACCTCGACCAGCCGCTGGACGTCATCGACATCAACCTCATGGGCACGAGGAACGTGCTGGAGCTGGCCGAGCGGACCGGCGCGAAGGTCGTGCTGGCCAGTACGAGCGAGGTCTTCGGCAAGAACCCGGCGGTGCCCTGGGCGGAGAACGACGACCGGGTGCTGGGCAGCACCGCCGTCGACCGGTGGAGCTACTCCTCCAGCAAGGCGCTGGCCGAGCACCTGACGTTCGGGTTCATCCGGCAGCGCGGGCTGCGGGCGACGATCGTGCGCTACTTCAACGTGTACGGCCCGCGCCAGCGGCCCGCCTTCGTCGTCAGCCGGACGATCCACCGGGCGCTGAACGGCCTGCCGCCTGTCGTCTACGACGACGGGGGCCAGACCCGGTGCTTCACGTTCGTCGACGACGCCATCACGGCCACGCTGACGGCCGGGGCGAGCGAGAAGGCCGACGGCGAGTGCTTCAACGTCGGCAGCTCGGAGGAGACGACCGTGGGCGAGGTGATCCGGCTCGCCCTCGAACTCGCCGGCGACGGCCGGTCGACGGTCCCGGTCGACACCGGTGCGCGGCTCGGCGGGCGCTACCAGGACCTGCGCCGCCGTATCCCCGACGCCCGCAAGGCGTACGAGGTGCTCGGCTGGCGCAGCACGACCGGCCTGCGCGAGGGGCTGGCCCGCACCATCGAGTGGGCCCGGGCGAACCCCTGGTGGCTGGAGCTGCCGGACAGCGGCCAGTCCTAGCCCCGGACGGCACACGGGGACGGCACCGGATGGTGCCGTCCCCGTTCTGCTGTCAGCGGCCGGCCGTCAGCGCCTCGCGCGCGCCGGGACGAGCTCGACGAACATCTGCGACGGCCGGCCGCCGAGGAGCCCCCTGGCGAGGTCGAAGGCGGCGAAGCCGGCGGCCAGGATGGGGAAGAGCGGGTGGCGGGTCATCGGGCGGTCCGCGGAGACCTTCACCCACCCGCGGCGGACCAGCCCCGCCAGGATGCTGGTGCCCCAGAACGGGGCGCCCTGCGTGTAGGCGAAGCGGTGGACCGTGAACCCGCACGCCAGAGCCAGCCTGGTGAAGTTGCGCCGGTCGAACAGCACCCAGTGCCGCGGGCAGTGGTAGCCGCCCCAGTCGCGGTGCCGGAAGAGCCGGGCGTCCATGCTGTCGGTGTTGGGCGTCTTGATGAGGATCACCCCCTGCGGCGTCAGGTGGCGGCCGAGCGTCCTCAGCACGTCACCCGGGTCGCTCACGTGCTCGATCAGGTTGATCAGCAGGATGAGGTCGAACCGCTGGTCGGTGGAGAAGTCCTCGACGCGGCCGCAGAAGAACTCGTGCCCCCGCGCCACGGCCCGCGACTGGGCGGCCTCGTCCAGGTCGACGACCTGGGTGAAGGACACGCGGGAGTCCAGGCCGCGGATGACGTCGAGCTGCCAGCCGTCTCCCCCGCCGACGTCGAGCACCTTCAGCTCGTCACCGGACAGCCGCGACAGGATGCGCCGCAGCCGTATCGCGTCGAGCCGGTCCTTGACCCGGTGGGCGAACGACTGCTCGTCCGACGCGTAGGCGTAGTAGTTGGCCGGGTAGATCTCGGCCAGCCGGTCGACCGGCATGGGGTCGAGGAAGAGGGCGCCGCAGCGCGCGCAGCGGTAGTACTGGAACTCCTGCTCGCTGGTGCGGTACTCGACGTCGCGGGCCGTCGCCCAGTGCTCGGCTCCGGTCTCCTGGCACGCGGGGCACCTCGTGCTCGTACCGGCGTCGGCCGCCCGCGGCGCCCGGCCGCGCATCGTCTCGGTGTGCTCGTTCATGTCCTGTCCAGCTGACGCCAGGTGCGGTAATAGGTGGTCCGGCGCCGCTGGAGCAGCGGCGCGACGTCGGTGTTCATCAGGAAGAGCTCCACGTCCTTGAGCCGGGTGAAGGACACGCTGGGGTCCCAGTGGTGCAGCAGGTGGCGGTTGAATCCGGCCGCGCCGAACACGGCGGCGAACAGCCCGTCGCCGAACAGCCGGTTGACGGGCCCGTGCGGCACGACGCTGTAGTCGGTCAGGTCGTCGGCGAACTCGCTGCGGTGTTCGAGCACCTGCCGGACGGTGTTGAGCAGCGGCAGGAACAGCAACTGGCCCATGGCCCAGGCGACGGCGAGGACGACGGCGCCGCTCCACGACGCGCAGACGATGACCAGGGCGTTGAAGAGGCCGGAGACGAGGAACACCACGTCCACGGAGCCGCCCTTCGCCTGCTCCTCCCCCGGGCGGGACTTGCTCCTGACCACCTCGCGGTAGCCCTTCAGCGCCCGGACGAGCCGGATCCCGGTGAATCCCTCGACCAGGAAGCGCCGGTTGAGGGGGGCGAAGTAGCTGCGCTCCGGGTCGCGGGTGGTGCCGAGGTAACGATGGTGCTCGAAGTGCACCTTGCGGTAGGACTTCACGTTCATGCCGACGAACAGGCCGACGAACGAGTTGGTCAGCGCGTCGCTGGTCTCGCGGCCCGGCGCCAGGTTGTAGTGGGCGCCCTCGTGCAGGTACGTCATGAGGTAGTGCAGCCAGAAGCCCAGCAGCGCTCCCCCGGCGAGGGCGAGCAGGCCCGAGGCCGGCCAGGTCGCGGCGGCGACGTTCCCCAGATAGACGATCAGCGCCGCCGAGGCGACGAGCGCGAGATGGCCGCAGAGCAGCGTCGCCCAGACCACCTTCCAGCGGGGCGTCAGAGTGCGCCGGAAATCGACGTACCGGGTGCCCGAGGAGTCGACCAACGTGGAATGGCGCACCTTGCCGATGTCCAGGGCCTCGGCGTCTACCTGCACGGCAGTCCCCCTTCTGCTGAGCCTTCCGGAACTCTAACCAAAGGCTTCGCGATATCGGGGACCGCCGTGCGGGGGTGCGAATTAACCGATGTCAAACAATACGTCAACCCAGTAATTCGTGCCCTGGTAGGTGCCGGTGGGGAACGTGTTGGTCGCCCCGTACGTGAACACGCCGTTGGTGCCGGAGGTTCCGTTCTCCAGCGCCGTCAGCGGGTAATGGCTCTGCCGGTCGAAGAATCCCTGCACCGTGTACGAGAAATGCCCCGCGTCCGTGTGATAGGAGGCGATATAGGTGGTGTTAGCGGTTATCGGGATGGGCTCCACGAAGACGGCCTGCTGCCAGCCCGAGGCGGTCTCCCCGGTGAAGTTCACGCTGGCGACCTCCTGGCCGCCGGCCGTCCACAGGGTGCCGACGTGCGTCCCGGTGTTCTGCGAGCCCTTGAAGAACCGGATGCCCCGCACCGACCCCGCCGCGACGCTGCGGAACTTGACCCCCACCGTCACCGGGTCGGTGTCGCTGTGGTTGGCCACGTCGGGCGTGGCCGCGTCGCTGAACACGGTGTCCGACTGCACGAACACCGGCTCCACCCAGTAGTTCGTGGACTGGAAGGTGCTCGTCGGGAACGCGCTGGAGGCGCCGTAGGTGTAGACGCCGTTGCCGCCGGACGCGCCGCTCGACGGCGCGCTCAGAGGCGGGTTGTTGTACTGGCTGGTGAAGTAGCTGAGCGTGTACGAGAAGTGCCCGGAGGGCGTGAAGTACGAGGCGATGTAGGTGGTGTTGGCGTTGATCGAGACGGGCGAGGAGAAGTTCGCCTGCTGCCAGCCGGACCCGGACTCTCCGGAGAAGGTCACGGTCGCGAGCTGCTGGCCGCCCTGCGTCCACAGGGCGCCGACGTGCGTCCCGGTGTTCTGCGAACCCTTGTAGAACCGGATGCCCCGGACGGCCCCGGTCACGGAGGACCTGAACTTGACCCCCAGCGTGACCGCGTCGGTGCCGGTGTGGTTGGCCACGGCGGGCGTCGCCGAGGGCGCCCACAGGGTGTTGGTGACGACCTGCACCACGCCGGGCGAGGTGCTGGGGGCGAAGTGGATGACCTGCTCACCGGAGAAGGTGTCGCCGCCCAGGTAGACGGCCCTGATCTCGTGGTCGCCGCCGTCCAGGTTGGAGACCTGGAGCTGGGCGTGGCCGCTCGGGTCGACGAAGTCCGTGCCGAGCAGGGTCGTCCCGTCCTTGAAGGCGACCTCGCCCTGCGGGATGACGTCCCCCGACTCCGGGGTCACGGTGGCGGACATCGTGATCTGCTGACCCTCCCTGGAGGGGCTGGGCGTGACGGTCAGCGCCGTGTCCGTCGGCGGGTCGTCCGGCACGGAGACGCGCGTGAACGGGCCCGTCGTGGTGCCCTGGAGGTTCAGGTTGTTGGTGAAGACGAGGACCCTGCCCTTGACCGCGGCGCCGGTGCTGACCGTCGCCGTGTTCGACGCGAGCACGTTGCCCTGGAAGGTGGAGTTGACCCCGAGCGTGGCCGAGCCGCTGAGCTGGAAGAAGACGTTGTCGGCCTGCGCGCCGCGGACGAGGTTGATGTTGCTCACCGTCGCGGTGGTGAGCGTGGACGCCTGGAAGACGAAGATCGCGTTCGGGTCGGTCTGCGCGTCCAGGGTCAGCGTGCCGCTGATCTGGAACGCGGTGCCGGACGACGGCGTGTAGACGCCCGGCCCCTTGGTCGTCCCGCCGAGCTGCGCGGCCACGGAGGCGGTCGGTGTGCGCCCCGCGGCGTCGTTGTAGGCGGCCAGCGCGTCGGACTTGGCCGCCGCCGCGGCGGCGTCGCCCGCGTGGACGGTTCCGGACACCGTGCCGGGAGGGAACCCGGTCACGCTGCCGCTCGGGCTCACGCCCAGGTTGCCGTCGATGGCGGTGTTGTTGCTGTTGATGACCGCGGCGCCCGCCATGACTCCGTACGACGCCGCGTTCCCGAGCACGATCGGCGGCGCGGCGAGGGCCCTTCCAGGCATCACCACGACGACTCCCGTCGCGAGGACGACCGCGAGGATCGTCCCCAGTGCGGAACGGCGGGAGCCCGGCCGGCGCGGGAGAACCGTGCGGCGGGCGCGGGCGCCGGCGGACGGCGCCTCGGGTGATGAGTTGATCGGCCCTGGTGTGCGATGCGACTCAGCGACTTTCGCGTGGCCGGGCCCTTCGGGGTGTTTCACACCGCAGTTGTACTGCAATCATGGCGCTGTGTAACTGAACCACTCTGCCAGGTCATGCTAACCGTGCGCCGGCCGGTGCCCCCGGACGATCAGGGAGACCCCGGGAAGCGACTTCACCGGCAGATACCGCTCCGCCGTGACCACCGCCTTGAGCGCCAGGTTGACCAGCGGCGGCGTCTCCATGACGTCCGAGCCGGAGCTGCTCCTGCGGTGGCGGGCCACCACGGGCCGCAGCAGGACGTTCCAGCTCCACATCCGGTCCAGGACGAGCCCCTGGCCGGCCAGCAGGGCGCGCAGGGTCGGCCGGGTGTACCTGCGGACGTGACCGGAGGCCACGTCGTGCGCCGACCAGAGCCTCATGTCGCACGGCACGGTGATCAGCGCCGTGCCGCCGCGGCGGAGCACCCGCGTGATCTCGGCCGCCGCCCGGTCGTCCTCGTCGATGTGCTCCAGCACGTCGAAGGCGAGCACCAGGTCGTACGACTCGTCGGGCAGCGGCAGCTTCCGCGCGTCGGCCTGGATCGCGCGCAGGCCCCGCTCGCGGGCGAGCTCCACCGCGGTCTCGGAGTAGTCGGCGACCAGCGCGTCCCACCCGTGCCGGACGAGGACCCGCGTGTTGCCGCCGCCGGCCGCCCCGATGTCGAGCGCTTTGCCGGGCCGGCCGGACCGGCGCAGCGCGCGCAGCTCCCGGGCGAGGATGGCGCGCCGCTCGCGGTACCACCAGTGGCGGTCCTCCAGCTCGACCGTGCGGCGAATCTCCGTGGCCTCCATGATCCCCTCCTAGCTCAGGCGCCACCGGTGTGGTGGCCGTGCCGTCACGCCCGTACCTGGACCTTGCTGTGGTCGCCCACCATGAGCTGGTGGGCGTTGGGCATGCCCTGGGCCCGGGTCACCTCGACGTTGCGCCCGATGAGCGAGTACGTGAGCCGGGAGACGCCCGTGATGGAGGAGTCCCGCAGCACGATCGCGTACTCGACCTCGCAGTCCTGGAGCAGGCAGCTCTCACCGATGGAGGTGTAGGGGCCGACGTAGGCGTCGCGGATCACGGTGCCGGCGCCGATGACGGCGGGCCCCCGGATCACGGACCCCTCCACCGACGCGCCCCGCCCGATGACGACGTTCCCGCTGATCTCGGAGCGCCCGTCGACGGTCCCCTGGATGTCGGGGCCGATCGCCTCCAGGACGATCCGGTTGCACTCCAGCATGTCCTGCAGCCGCCCGGTGTCCTTCCAGTAGCCGCTGACGAAGTGGGAGTGGACGCTGTAACCGTGGTCGATGAGCCACTTGATGGCGTCGGTGATCTCCAGCTCGCCGCGCGCGGACGGCTCGATGGCGCGGACCGCCTCGTGGATGGCCGGCGAGAAGGTGTAGACGCCGACGATCGCGAGGTCGCTGCGCGGATGCTCCGGCTTCTCCTCCAGGCACAGGATCTGCCCGTCGGGGCCCAGCTCGGCGACGCCGTAGAACTGCGGCTCGGCGACCTTGGTGAGCAGGATCTGGGCGTCGTGACCCGCCCTGCCGAAGGCGTCCACCAGGTCCGCGATGCCGCCGATGAGGAAGTTGTCGCCCAGGTACATGACGAACGGCTCGTCGCCCAGGAAGTCGCGGGCGATGAGGACGCAGTGCGCCAGCCCGAGCGGCGCCTCCTGGGGGATGTAGGTCACCTCCAGGCCGAACCGCGAGCCGTCGCCGACGGCCTCGCGCACCTCCGCCCCGGTGTCGCCGACGACGATGCCGACGCTGGTGATGCCGGCCGCGCGGATGGCCTCGAGGCCGTAGTAGAGGACCGGTTTGTTGGCGACCGGCACCAGCTGCTTCGCCGACGTGTGGGTCAGCGGGCGCAGCCGCGTGCCCTTTCCCCCTGCCAGGACGAGCGCCTTCATCGCCGTGGAGTCCTTTCGCGACGAGCGCGTGGCCCGTGGTGATCAACCATTTCGGGTCGAAGCTACGAACGGCCCGGGTCAGCGGACCTTCGCCGCGCTGCGGCTTGGCCGAAGGTTGTGCGGCGGGTTGCCGGACCTGGACGATCCCCGGCCGCGGAACGTCCAGGTCCGGTGGAGCGCGTAGCTCAGCAGGAACGTCACGGCGATGATCAGCGCCTGGGCGGGCAGCACGGAGAGGCCGGCGAGCTCCACGAGGATCGGCAGCCCCACGAGGGAGGCCGTCAGAATGCTCAGCCCGGCCGCGTAGAACCGCAGGTAGCCCGCCAGCCAGCCGTCACCCGTGCCGGGGAAGACGACCAGCCGGTACCACGGGTACACGATCATCACGGTGACGAGGTGGCTCGCCACCACCAGCCCGAGGTACGGCACCCGGTCCCCGAGCGCGGGCAGCGCCGCGGCGAGGATGCCGTAGTAGATGACGGCCGTCCCGCCGCCGCCGGCCAGGTAGGCCAGCCGGTGCCCGAGTCGCGGCCGGACCGCGGGGGGCGCGGCCGGCGGCCGGGTCAGGGCGTTCACGGCCCCGCCGGGTGCAGCAGCGCCGTCCGCACGAGGTGGACGGTGACGTGCGTCTGGACCGGCGCGAACCCGTACCTGGCCCAGGCCCGCTGCACCCGCGTGTTGTGGCTCTGGGTGGAGATGACGACCTCCCCCGCGCCGCGGGCCACGGCGTGGTCCTCGACGGCCTTGAGCAGGTGGGCGTAGAGCCCGCGCCCCCGCGCGGCGGGGACCACGCCCGCCAGCAGGATCTCGGTCCGGGGGCCGCTGTCCTCCAGCGTGGCCAGCCCGAGCACGTGCGCGCCGTCGTCGAGGGCCAGGCAGCCGCCCTCGGCGGCGGAGCGCACCGCCCACTCCTGGTAGCCCTCCAGCGCCGCGGCGGCGTCGAAGAGCGGATCGGCCAGGTAGTGGTTGCCGTACGCGGCGAAGATGTCGGCGACCAGCGTCCCGACCGCGTCGGGAGCGCCCAGCGGCGCCGTGTGGAGTCCGGGCGCGGGCGCGGGAGGGCGGCCCTGCCCCGCGCGCAGGCTCCAGTACACCAGGCAGTCGGCGAACAGGGCGGTCCGGCCGAGGCCGGTCAGCTCCGCGAACCAGCCGACGTGCTCGGCCGGGTAACGCAGCACGACCACGTCCGCGTCCGACGCCTGGACGGCCGCGCGGACGGCGTCGATCGTGCTCTCCGATCCGGCGCCGACGGTCAGGCGCTCGACCGGGCGGCCGAACCGGGCCGACTCCAGCGGCGACGGCACCGCCCGCACGGTCCGCGCCTCGATCACGTCGTTCCAGGCCATCAGCGCACCTCGAATTCCCGGACGGCGCCGATGACGTGCGCCACGTCCTCCTCGCCGAGGTCGGCGAAGAGCGGCAGACGGACGAGCGTGTCGGCGACCCGCTCGGTGACGGGGCAGCCGCCCGGCGCCGGCCGCCCGTGCCGGATCCCGGCGGGCGCGTCGTGCAGCGGCTGATAGTGGAAGGCCGCCCCCACGCCGCGGTCGGCGAGGTGGCCGATGAACGCCTGCCGGGTGGCGAGGTCGGGCAGCAGCAGGTAGTAGAGGTGGGCGGGGTGCTCGCACCCGTCGGGGACCGTCGGCCGGTGCACCCCGTTGCTCTCCGCCCAGCCGGCCAGGCCCTCGTCGTAGGCCCGCCACACCGCCAGCCGGCGGCGCTGGATCACCTCGAAGGACTCCAGCTGCGCGGTGAGCTGCGCCGCGAGCAGGTCGGACGGCAGGTAGCTGGAGCCGAGGTCGACCCAGCGGTACTTGTCGACCTGGCCGCGGAAGAACCGGCTGCGGTCGGTGCCCTTCTCGCGGATGATCTCGGCCCGTGACGCCAGCTCCTCGTCGTTGACGAGCAGCGCGCCGCCCTCCCCGCACTGGACGTTCTTGGTCTCGTGGAAGCTCTGCGCGGCCAGGTCGCCGAACGACCCGAGCGGCCGGCCCTGGTAGGAGCCGCCCAGGCCGTGCGCGTTGTCCTCGACGAGCGCGAGGTCGTACCGGTCGGCGAGCTTGCCGAGCTCCTCCATCGCGCAGCCGACGCCCGCGTAGTGGACGACGGCGATGGCGCGCGTCCGCTCGGTGATGGCGGCCTCGACGAGGCGCTCGTCGATGTTCAGCGTGTCCGGCCGGCAGTCGGCGAACACCGGCACGGCGCCGCGCAGCACGTACGCGTTGGCCGTCGACATGAACGTGAACGAGGGCACGATGACCTCGTCGCCGGGGCGCAGCCCCAGCAGGAGCGCCGACATCTCCAGGGCGTGCGTGCACGAGGTGGTCAGCAGCGCCTGGCGCGCTCCGGTCAGCTCGGCCAGCAGCGCGGTGGCCCGGCGGGTGAACGGCCCGTCGCCGGAGGTCCGTCCGTTGTGGACGGCCTCCGCGACGTAGTCGAGCTCGCGCTCGCTGACGTACGGCCGGTTGAAGGGAACGGTTCTGGACGCGGTGGTGCTCACTGCCGCAGTGAATCCCGGCGGAACCCGTGGGCCGGCGGCGCGCCACCGTGTGTGGCGGAGCCGTTGCGCAAGCCTTACCCGCAGCCGACCGGCTTCGGTCAGGCAGACGGGGTGGTGGGCGCGGTGACCTGGGTGAAGTCGTCGCACTGGTCGGCCCAGAGCGGCTCGACGGGCGGCTTCCCCGAGGTCAGCCGGCAGGTCGTCTCCCTGATGCCGCCCTCCGCGGTGACCACGGTGACCAGCAGGGCGTTGAGCGGCACGGCCTCCGTCAGCGAGACGCCGACCACACCGGCCGGGTAGTTCGGCACCGTGTCCAGGCTGTGCCAGGGCGCGTCGGAGCGGGGGTCGCGGACCCATGTCGTTCCGCCGCGGGTGTACGCCGCGAAGTTCGTGTCGAACGGGAAGAAGGTGAGCGACACGAGCGTCGTGTCGATGTCCGGGACGGCGGTGCCGGCGGGTCCCGCCGGTCCCCCCGGCCCTGCCGGCCCCGCCAGATCGGGAGAGGACACGGCTGAAATCCCGGCACAGCATGGAAAAGCGGATGGCGGGGTGTCCTTGGAGAAAAAAAAAACCAAACTCGCTCTCTAATTCCTGATACTACTTGCGAAATCAACTCACCCAACGCCT
>NZ_JALHBK010000038.1:0-79996 GCF_031570565.1 Nonomuraea sp. 3-1Str | reverse complement strand
CCGGAAGTTAAGCTTCCCAGCGCCGATGGTACTGCACTCGGGAGGGTGTGGGAGAGTAGGTCACCGCCGGACAATCTTTGATAGGAGAGGGCTCCACCCGGAGCTTCTCGGGCCAGTGATGGTTCCGAGAGGCGGAGGGTGGGGCCCTTTCTTGCGTTGTGCCGGTATACGCGGTGCGCCGGCGTACGCGATGCGGCGGCACACACACAGCGGCGGCGCGGTCGCCACCGTCCTCGCCGAACAACGGTGCTGCCCCGTCTGGGACATTCGCCCATTCTGGAAAATCTGCCGCGCACCGCCACTCTCTTCTTCTGGCGCTCACGACTCTTCTGACGTTCACGACGAGCCACACCACGAGCCACATCGCGCGGGCGCACTGGCGGCGGGTGTCTGCGGATCATCCGTCATGAGGTGTCGCTCGGGTGGCGGCACTGTGCCGCAGCTGGTGCAGGTCGAGTCTGTGTACGTGTGGAGCAGCCCTCTCCGCCGCAACCCGTACGCAGCAGCGCGTGGACGCGAAAACGCGTTGCCGTAGCTGCTCGCCAGAACGTATGGTTTTGCGCTCGTGGTCACAATGGTGGATCGAGTCTTGCCTGCCCGGCTCGGGACAGGCTTCCGGCGGTTGCTGGCAGCGAGCTGGCTGACAAATCTCGGGGACGGGGTCGCGGCCGCCGCGGGCCCGCTGCTGATCGCGACGTTGACCCGCGATCCGCTGATGATCTCGCTGTCGGCACTGGTGGGCTGGGCGCCGCCGCTGCTGTTCAGCCTGTATGCGGGCGTGCTGTCGGATCGGTACAACCGGCGCAGGATCGTGCTAGTCGCGAACGCCATGCGGGCCGTGGTGCTGGCGGCGCTCGTCGCGCTCACGGTGACCGGCACAGTGACCGTGGCAACGGCGCTGGTGGCGCTCACGCTCCGGTCCATCGCCGAGGTGTTCGCCGACAACGCGACAGCCACGCTGACGCCCATGATGGTCGGCAAGGACGATCTCGTCATCGCCAACGCCCGCCTCGGCACGGGATTCATCACGCTCAATCAGCTCGCCGGACCGCCGATCGGCGCGGCGCTGTTCGGTCTGGGCTTCACCTGGCCGTTCGCGGGCCAGCTGCTCATGGTGGTGGCGGGAATCATCCTGGTCTCCCGGATCACGTTGCCCCCGCACGGCCGGCAGACCGACGATCCCAAGCCCGACACCGTGCGAGAACTCATTGCCGGGTTCAGCTGGACCATCCGGCACGCGGCAGTGCGCACGCTCGCGCTGACGATCCTGATCTTCAATTTCACGTTCGGCGCGGCCTGGTCGGTTCTCGTCCTCTACACCCAGCAGCAGCTCGGCCTCGGCGCCATGGGCTTCGGCCTGATGACCACCATCGGCGGGATCGGCGGTCTGATCGGCACCGGCCTGTACGGGGCCATCACCCGCAGGGTGAGCCTCGGCGCCCTGATGCGGATCGGGCTCGTCATCGAAACCTTCACTCACCTGGGCCTGGCGCTGACCCATTCGCCGTGGGTCGCCGGGGGCATCTTCCTGGCCTTCGGCGCGCACGCCTTCATATGGGGTACGACCTCGGTCACCGTCCGCCAGCGCGCGGTCCCGCACGAACTCCAGGGCCGGGTGGGCAGCGTCAACAGCATCTGCGTCTACGCCGGTCTGGTGGTCGGCTCGCTGATCGGCGGCGTCCTGGCCACCCGCTTCGGTGTCGCGGCGCCGTTCTGGTTCGCCTTCGCCGGTTCGGCGGTGTTCGTGGTGCTGCTGTGGCGGCAGCTCATGCTCATCTCCCACGACTGAGTCATCGTGTGGGACGCCGTTCCGGAGCGATGTGACCTCGAAGGTGTGCGGCACACCGTCGACGTGTCCGCGCGGCCCAGGAGGTCCGCTCCTGTCCCTGGTGCCTGGGGCGGCGGAGTTCGATGCGATGGCCGGGTTCGTGGGCAAGGGAGATGATCTCAGGCACGGGCATGACCGAGCCTGGGCATGACGGAGCCTGGGCATGACGGAGACCAGCACCCGTGTGCTGCCAGGCCCCGCTGCCGCGTGCGGTTGCGCCGTGCGGGTGGGGGAGGGACCTGCTTCGGCCGGCTGCGGGGTCGTACCGGACGTTCCTGTGCAGGGCGGGAGGTCGGCTCGTGAGGACGTGGGGGTGGCGGGTCGCGCGGCTCGGGGGCGGTTGCCCGTCCCCATAGGCCGTGCCTCACCGGTCGGCCAGTACCGAATACTCCTCCGACACCCCCAGGGCGACGAGGAAGCGGCCGTCCTGGCGGAGCTTCAGCCACTCGGCCAGCCACGGTGTGCCCTCCGGCGCCCAGTGGTACGGCTCGTACATGCCACCGTCCTCGTCGAAGAAGCCGGCCCCGGGCATGTACATCAGGTCGGAGGAGGCTTCGGTGCGTGCGGTGGCGAACTCCATGGTGACGCCGTCGCAGACGAGCATGGTGACCTTTTCGACGTCGAGTGCGCGATCGGCGCGGGTGCCGGACTCCCGTAGCTCGGCACGCTTCTCCACGGCCTCAGGGCAGTGCCTGAAGCGGGCGAGGAGCGTGTCGACGTCACCGTTCCAGGTGTAGGCGCGATAGAGGCTGAGGACGCAGATGGCGGCGAAGTCCTCTTCGTTCTTCGCATCGTCGTTGCCGCGCCGGCAGCGGTCGAGACCGCTGCGGCCGAGCTCCTTCGCGAGCCTGCCCGTACGGGCGGCCCAGTCGAGGCGTAGCCCGAGGAGTTTCCGGGCGGTTGCCCGGTGCTCGTCCACGGCGGGGGAGTGGGGCGGGATGGTCGGCGGGGCGCTGGGGGTCATCGTTCCTGATGTGAGAACGAGGGCCAGGGCGACGGCGGCCGAGGCCATCGCCACGCCGCCGCCGAGCAGCAGCCCGACCTGTACGACTCTTCGTGACCGGAGTGGTGTGAGGCTCCTCCGCAGGAGGCTTCCCGGCTCGCTTGTCATCCGCACCGCCAGGACCACCCCCCTCGGAACATCGCGAGTTCGAGTGCGCTGCCTCTGTGGCCGGCCCCTCCGAGTCTGCCCGCTCGGAGACGGTCCCTTCCGGCTCCGCCGTCTCTGGGGACGCCCTCCCCGAGTCGGGCCCCTGTGAGTCCGCCCCTACTGAGCCGGTCCCCGCCGAGTGGGTCCCCTATGGGTCTGCCATCGCCGTGGCCGTCGTCTCCGGGTCTGCGGTTTCTGTGGCCGTCGTCTCCGGGCCCGGGGTCTCCCGGCCTGGGGTCTCCGGGCCTGGGGTCTCCGGGCCTGGGGTCTGCGGGTGTGTCGTCTCGGGGTGCGTCGTTCCGGGGTGATTCGTCTTGGGGGCCGCCGTCCTGGCGGGCGCCGGCTCTCGGACCGTTACCGCCGGGGCCGCCGCGGTCGGGGTTGCCGCCGTCGGGGTCACCGTGTTCCGGCGGGCGGCTACGTCGGACGGTGGGCCGGCTGGGCGCGCCTGTGAGCGTCACACTTCTGAGATGTCTGGGGCAGCCGTGAAGTTCGACCGGGAACTTCGGTGGGTCGGCGGCTCGTCTGGATGAGTGAGGGCCCGAGAGCCCACAGCGACAGAGGGGGTCCAGATTCACAGGTGTACGGCTGAGGAAAGAGGGGAACGACGTACTAGATATGGAGCTCCCCCGACAGGACCGTCACTGCGTGACCGGCCCGGTGGACTCGGTCCACGGCCGTCCCGGCACGCGGTGTGGGCTCCTGCGGGACGTGACGCTCCGTGAGCCCCGGCCTGAGCCGAAGGGCGGGGGCGGTACGGGGGTCCGAGGGGTGGTTTCCCCCCTTCACCAGGGTGAGCACTCGGCCGGTGAACGGCTGGATCGTGGCGTGCGGGGATGTTTCGGGGGGGAGGTCGGGATTGCTCGCGTGCACCCCGGCAGGGGCGCTGTGGAGTGCTTTTTCCCGTCCGGACGGAACTGTGGTCCTTCTCACTTCCTGGGCCGGAAAATCCATTGTGATCATGAAACTGGTCGTGCGTTTCGCGGTGGGCGTTCCGTCTGCTGTGCTGAATTCGCCCCCTCTGCGGCTCGTGCCGTGCGAATAGCGTTGGGGCGTCTGGACCGAGGTCGAGAACCACCCGAACCAATCGGCACACGGGGACATCTAAGACAGGTGAGGCTCCGCTGCCTGCGTCCATGCGCCGGGAGCGGCTGACTCTGGACGACGGTCTGCGGCAGGATTACCTACGAAAGAAGTGTCGGTGAAGGCGTCTACAGTGGCAACGGACGCATGACTCGATGCCTACGGGGGAGAGATATCCGGGTGAAACCTGGCCGCTTGCCGTACAAAATGGAATTGGTCGTGGGCGTGTCGCATGGCGAACGCGGAATCGTCGGTTACCGTCCAATGTGTAGGGACGTGCCGATTACGGTGAGTTCCTGAAGGAAAGGACAAGCCGATGGGGGCTGTGCGCAAGGTGGTGAACTACCTTGGCCTGGGCGGGGTCGACCACTACGACGACCACTACGACGACGAGCAGTACGAAGAGGAGTACATGCCGGCGTCGGAGCGGGCGGCCAGAAGGTGGCGGTCGACCGTCGATCCGTCGCGAATCGTGATGGTCCAGCCGCTCAAGTACAACGACGCGCCGATGATCGGTCAGCATTTCCGTGACGGTCAGACGGTGATCATGGACGTGACGGGCATGCCGATGCCCGAGGCGACGCGCATGGTCGACTTCGCGGCCGGTCTGGCCTATGGCTGCGAGGGCCGGATCGAGCGCATCGCCGACCGGGTGTTCCTGCTCGCGCCGGCGCACGTGGAGATCGAGACGTCCTAGGCAGCGCGCGGGCCGCGACGGATCAGCCGGGTCAGCTCGGCGGAGTCGTCGGCGGCCTGCTTGGCGCGTGCGTCCGCCTCGCGGGCGTACGCGTGCAACGCCCAGACGGCCCCGTCGGCGAGCTCCTTGAGCTCGGCGACGCGCGCGGCCACGTAACGGGCGTCCGAGGCGATGGCGGCGCGGCGCCGCCACAGGCGCCACCCCGCCAGCCCGATCAGGGCCATCCCCAGCACGACGAGCGGCCAGCCGACGGCGAGGGCCCCCAGCACGCAGCCGACGCCGGCGATCACCAGAGCGACGACCTCCCACGGCCGGCGGCGCGGCAGCGTGCCCTCGGCCGCGATGGCGGCCTCCGCCTCGGCCATGGAGGCCGCGTCGGCCCCCTCGGGGCGCAGCACGATGGGGTGGCCGAGCAGCGGCACGGTGACCGTGTCGGGCGGCTCCAGGCGGCTGTCGGCCTCCAGCTCCTCGGCGACCCCGCGCAGCACCGGCGCGGCCACGTGCAGCGCGATGGCCGTGAGGTGCGGGTCGGCGCCGGGGCGCAGGTCGTCGAGCAGGTGGGTGGTCAGCGACGCCATGGGCCCGGCGGGGCCGCCCAGGCCGATCAGGGACCGCAGCATGGCGAGCGGCTCGTCCTCGGCCCAGGAGGTGACGGGGCTGGCGGCGCTGTTGGTGAGCGGGGTCGCGGCGTCGTGGTCGGCCTGCCGGGCCGAGGTGATCTCGGTGCAGCGGGCGCGCAGCCGCGCCAGGCGCGCGGCGGCCTGCGCGGGCCGCGCCAGCTCGGGGATCTCCGCCATCTCGGGGAAGTCGACCAGCGACACGGGCACGACCACGGCGGGCTCGCCGGGCGCGAGCGCCTGCACCCACTGCCGTTGGTCGGCATGGTCGGGTACGGCCAGCGCGTCGAGCTTGCGCAGCACGAAGATCTTGCCGGCGGGGCCGTAGGCGCCCCGGGCGGCGGCCAGCCAGAGGGAGCGCTGCCCGTGGGTGACCGGCTGCTCGATGGACAGGTCGCCGAAGGCGGTGCCGAGCCACGAGGCGTGGATGCGGCTGCCGTGGCCGGCGACGGCCAGGGCGAGGCAGAGGAACAGCGCCGTGCGCTGCTGGTCGCGGCCGGCGGCCCTGCTCAGCGGCTCCAGCGGGTCCTCGCCGGCGAGGATCGCCACCAGCGCCTGGACGGCCGGTGGCAGCCAGTTGCCCGGGATGTCGGCGAAGGCGGGTGCGGTGGGAGGAGCGGTGCCGTTGGCGGCCAGGTGAGCCAGCAGCGCCTCGGCGTAACGTCTCAGCTCTTCCGCTGCTTGGGGGCTCGCAGTCAGGTCCGTGCTCAAGGCAGAGAACTCCCCCATTTTCGGCCTCGGTTCATGACCGCGTAAAGCCTAACCGGGGGGCGCGCCAACCCTGGGGAGGCGCGCCCACGTCGATCGGCACGGCGGATGTCACATGCGCTCGGGGACCGGGACGCCCAGCAGGTCGAGCCCGGTCTCCAGAACGCGCAGGGTCAGCGCGCACAGCGCGAGCCGGGAGGCGCGCGTGTCGGCGTCGACGCCTTCCTTCAGCACCGGGCACTCCTCGAAGAAGGTGGTGAAGGCGGTGGCGGTGGCGTAGATGAACGCGCACAGCCGGTGCGGCTCGTTCGACTCGGCCACCTTCTCCACGGCCGCCCCGAACCCGAGGAGCTGGAGCGCCAGCGCCCGCTCGGCCGGGTGGCCGAGGACGATCGGGCCGGTGGCGTCGGCCGGGTCCACGCCGCCCTTTCGGAAGATCGACCGGATCCGGGCCTGGGCGTACTGGAGGTAGGGCGCCGTGTTGCCGGTCAGGCCGAGCATGCGGTCGAAGTCGAAGACGTACTCGCTGTCGTGGCTGATCGACAGGTCGGCGTACTTGACCGCGCCCATGCCCACGACTCGGGCGATCTCCGCCCGCGTCGCCTCGTCGTAGTCGCGGTCGGCGATGACCACGGACGCCCGGTCCACGGCCTCCTGGAGCAGGTCCATCAGCTTGACGGACTCGCCGGAGCGGGTCTTGAAGCGACGGCCGTCCTTGCCGAGCATCATGCCGATCTGGACGTGCTCGGCCGAGACGGTGTCGGGCAGCCAGCCGGCCTGCTCCGCGGCGGCGAACACCATGCGGAAGTGCAGGGCCTGGTCGGCGCCGACCACGTAGAGGATGCGGTCGGCCTTGAGGTCGTGCACCCGGTAGCGGATGGCCGCCATGTCGGTGGAGGCGTAGCCGTAGCCGCCGTCGCTCTTGCGGATGATGAGCGGCAGCGGCTTGTCGTCGGAGCCGGTGAAGCCGGGCGGGAACAGGCACAGCGCGCCCTCGCTCAGCACCGCGACCCCTGCGGTCTCCAGGTCGTCGCAGGTCCTCTGGAGCATCGGGTTGTACATGCTCTCGCCGGCGATGTCGGCGTCGGTCAGGGTGACGCCGAGCATGCCGTAGACCTTGTTGAAGTAGCGGACGGTGGCGTCCATGAAGACGTGCCAGAGCCGCAGCGTGTCGGGGTCGCCCGACTGGAGCGTGGTCACCCGCGCGCGCGAGCGGGTCTTGAACGACTCGTCGCCGTCGAACTTCTGCCGCGCGGCCTGGTAGAACTCGGTGCCCATGCCGGCTTCGAGCTGCGCGACCGCGGCCTCCTCGCCGATGTCGAGCAGGTGCTCGATGAGCATGCCGAACGGCGTGCCCCAGTCGCCCAGGTGGTTCTGCCGGATGACGGTGTTGCCCAGGTGCTCGTGGACGCGGGCCAGCGAGTCGCCCACGATCGTGGTGCGCAGGTGGCCGACGTGCATCTCCTTGGCCGCGTTGGGCGCGGAGTAGTCGATCACGATGGTCTGCGCGGGCGTGACCGTGCCGACGCCGCGGCGCGGGTCCTCCAGCATGCGGCCGGCCTCGCCGGCGATCCACGTGTCGGCGAGCGTGATGTTGAGGAACCCGGGGCCGCTGACCTCGACCGTGCCGGGGAAGTCGGCCAGCTCGGCGGCAAGGGCCTCGGCGACCTCCCGCGGGGACCGTCGCAGGCGCTTGGCCAGGCTCATCGCGACGTTCGCCTGGAAGTCGGCGAACTGGGACGGCCGGATCAGCGGGTCTGCGTCGGCGTGCTCGGCGCCGAACGCCGCGGCCAGCGCCTGCTGGACGCGCTCGGTGAGCACCATCTGCGGGTCGGTCATGGTCTAAGGGTACCGGCGAGCCTGACCGTGACGCTGATCGCGAGAGTGATCAGCGCGGAGGCCACCACGGCGATGCCGACGGCGGTCAGGCCGTTGCTCAGGTCGCCCGGCTCCAGGGCGAAGAACTCGCGCACGAACGGGATGGACAGCGCCCCGGCGAACAGCACCGCCATGGCGGCGACCAGGCCCACCCGCAGCCAGGTGAGGGGCCGGGCGATGAGCACGAGCACCCACCAGGTCGTCAGGAACAGGGTGATCACCGCGGACGTGCGGTCCTCGTTCAGGGTGGAGGTCCCGCTGTGCGCGGCCCAGAACGCCAGCAGCATCGCCGCCGCGCACAGCACCCCGGCCGGTACGGCGAAGCGCAGCACGCGGGGCACGAACCCGGGCTTTGAGCGCTCCAGCGTGGGCGCCAGGGCCAGGAAGAACGCCGGGATGCCGATGGTCAGCGCGTTGACCAGCGTGGAGTGCCGGGGGGCGAACGGGAACATGAGCCCCAGGACGCCGGTCGCCAGCGACAGCGCGATCGCGTAGAAGGTCTTGGTGAGGAAGAGGTTGGAGACCCGCTCGATGTTGGCCAGCACCCGGCGGCCCTCGCCGACGACGTGCGGCAGGGTGGCGAAGGCGTTGTCGAGCAGCACCACCTGGGCGACGGCCTTGGTGGCGGGGCTGCCCGCGCCCATCGCGATGCCGAGGTCGGCGTCCTTGAGCGCGAGCACGTCGTTGACGCCGTCGCCGGTCATCGCGACAGTGTGGCCGCGCGCCTGGAGCGCGCCGACGAACAGCCGCTTCTGCCGCGGGGTGACCCGGCCGAAGACGGCGTTGGCCGCGAGTATGTCGGCGAGCTTGTCCGGGTCGTCCTCCGGCAGGGTGCGGGCGTCGACGGCGCGGTCGCCGTCGGGGATGCCGAGGCCGGTGGCGATGGCGGAGACCGCCTCGGGGTTGTCGCCCGAGATGACCTTGACGGTGACTCCCTGGCGGGCGAAGTAGCTCAGGGTCTCGTGGGCGTCGGGGCGGATGCGCTGCTGGAGCGTGACGAGCGCGACGCACTCGACCGCCGCGTCCGGGTCGCCCCGCTCGGCGGCGGCCAGGTCGCGGGTGCGGCAGAGGGCGAGGACCCGGGCACCGGTGGAGGCCAGCGCGGCGGCCCGCTCGTAGCCTTCGCCGCCGTCGAGCAGCACGTCCGGAGC
Organism: Nonomuraea sp. 3-1Str; assembly: GCF_031570565.1. Classification (NCBI taxonomy): domain Bacteria; kingdom Bacillati; phylum Actinomycetota; class Actinomycetes; order Streptosporangiales; family Streptosporangiaceae; genus Nonomuraea; species Nonomuraea sp. 3-1Str. The sequence goes on along the minus strand of NZ_JALHBK010000038.1, from coordinate 70,884 downwards.
GCCGAGCAGCCACGCGCCGCGCTCGCCGAAGTCGGCGCCGCTCCACTTGCGCGCCGAGGAGAACGGCACGGACCCCGTGGCCGTCCAGCCGCCGGGCGTCGCGGGGTAGCGCACCTGCACGGCCTGGGCGGTGGCGTTGGGCCGCTGGTCGAGGTTGGCCAGGGCGGCGAGCGCCTCCTCCACGGGATGCCCGTCGCCGATCGGGAGGACCTCGCCGAGATCCATGCCGCCCGCGGTGAGGGTGCCGGTCTTGTCCAGGCACAGCACGTCGACCCTGGCCAGGCCCTCGATCGCGGGCAACTCCTGGACCAGGCACCTGCGGCGGCCCAGCCGGACGACGCCCACGGCGAAGGCGATCGAGGTCATCAGCACCAGCCCCTCGGGGATCATGGTGACGATGCCGGCGACCGCTCCGGTGATGGCGGTGCCGAAGTCGCCGGTGTTGCGGAGCTGGCTGTAGATCAGCAGCGCGCCGATCGGGATGACCAGCCAGGTGATGTACTTGATGAAGTTGGCGACGCCTTGGCGCAGCTCGGAGTGGGCGAGGTGGAACTTGCTGGCCTCCTCGGCGAGCCGTACCGCGTAGGCGTCGGTGCCGACGTGGGTGGCGACGAACGCGCCGGAGCCGGCGACGGCGAAGCTGCCCGACAGGACCCGGTCGCCGGGCCGCTTGTGCACCGGGTCGGCCTCGCCGGTCAGCAGCGACTCGTCGATCTCCAGCCCGTCGGACTCGACGACCTCGCCGTCGACGAGCAGCCGGTCGCCGGACCCGAGCAGGATGAGGTCGCCGAGCACCACGTCCTGTGGGGGGACCTCCTGGTCGCGGCCGTCGCGGCAGACCCTGACGGGCTCCTCGTTGATGACGGCCAGGCGGTCGAGCGTGCGCTTGGCGCGTACCTCCTGGACGATGCCGATCAGCGCGTTGGCCACGATGACCAGGCCGAACAGGCCGTCCTGCCATTGCCCGAAGATCAGGATGAGCGCCCACAGGACGCCGATGACGAAGTTGAACAGCGTGAAGACGTTGGCCCTGATGATGGCGCCGAAGGACCGGCTCGACCGGCGCGGGACGATGTTCCGCTTCGCCTGGGCGGCCTGTGCCGCGGTGAGCCCTCGCACGCGTTCCCCCGTTCGTGTCCCCCGATCGTGCGGACGCGCCAAAGACTACGGGTTCACCAGAGCCGGTGTGATCGCGGAGCGATGGCGATCCGCTCGCCCACGCGGTCCACGATGCCACCGGCCGACAGCTCCGCTGCGAGCTCGCAGGCCGCGCTGATGCCCTGTGACCTGGACGAGCCGTGCGCGATGACCACGGTGCCGTTGAGGCCGAGCAGGACGGCGCCGCCGTGGGCCTCGGCGTCGAGGCGCTGCCGCAGGTCGCGGATGCGGGAGCGCTGCAGGAACGCGCCCAGCCGGGCCGCCGGGCTCTCGCCGATGGCCTCGCCGAGCTGGTGGAAGGCGTAGCGGACGGTGCCCTCCATGGTCTTGAGCGCGACGTTGCCGGTGAAGCCGTCGGCGGTGATCACGTCGACGGCCCCGGTGAGCAGGTCGTGGCCCTCGATGTTGCCGGTGAAGTGCAGGCCGGGGGCGCTCTGGAGCAGCTCGTGGGCGCGCTTGACGAGCTTGTTGCCCTTCTCGGCCTCGGCGCCGATGGTCAGCAGGCCGACCTTCGGCTGGGCGATGCCGTGGGCCAGCTCCGCGTAGGCCGTGCCGAGGTGGGCGAACTGCACCAGCATCTCCGGCTTGGCGTCGGAGTTGGCCCCGGCGTCGACGAGCAGCGTGGGGTGCGGCCGGGTGGGCAGGGCGACGGCGATGGCGGGCCGCAGGACGCCCTGCTGGGGCTTGAGGCGCAGCCGGCCGGTGGCCACGATGCCGCCGGTCGAGCCCGCGGACACCACGGCCGACGCGTCGCCCCGCCTTACGAGGTGGCAGGCGATCGCGATGCTCGAACGGGGGCGGCGCAGGCTGGCCAGCGCGCCCTCGTCCATCGCGAGGACCTCCTCGGCCCGCACGATGGGGATCTCCTTGGTGGCGTCGTGGTCGGCGAGGGCCTCGTACAGGATGCGCGGCGGTCCGACCAGCACGACCTCCAGCCCGCGCTCGCGCACGGCGTGCACCGCTCCCGCGACGATCTCGTGGGGGGCGTGGTCGCCGCCCATGGCGTCGAGCGCGATCGGCTTGCTGTCGGACACTGGGTCACCTCGTACGGCGTGCGTGCCCGCCGTGAGGCTCGCCGAAGGCGGGCTCGGCGAGCCCGCGGTCGCAGGCGGGACGCTTGCCAGGCTAGCCGGTGGTCCCGGTGGCCGATCCGCCGGGAGAGGACGGGGTCAGCGCAGGTTCCAGTCGGCGACGCCGCGGGACACGATCACCTTCGAGAACATCGACGCGCCGGTGATCCGGATGAGCGGGCCGTCGCCGTCCGAGCCGCCCGACACGTTGCGCTTGCCGAACGTGGAGCTGCCCTCGTCGATGACGCGGGCGTTGTCGGGGACGCGCACGATGAGCTTGGAGAAGCGGGCGTCGCACTCGAGTGTGACCTCGCGGCCGGGGAGCACGGCGTCGGACAGGTCGATGATCATCGCGCCGAAGTTCGCCACCAGTCTGGTGTGCCGCGAGGCGATCCAGCGGCCCTTCCTGATGATCTTGCTGAACGTGGAGCGGATCGTCTGCTGCTCCACGGCCTCCGGCGGCCGGGAGGCGGTCACGTCCGGCAGGTCCCCGGTGAGGGGGACGAGCTCACCGACGGTCTTGGCCGTGTAGGCGGCTTCGAGTCGGTCCGCGTGCTCGACGCTGGTGAGCCGGCCGGTGGCGAGCGCCTCGCCCAGCACGGCGGCCACGCGGTCGCGGTCGGTGTCGGAGGCGCGCAGCGCGGGATCGTGGGTCACGTCGTCAGTGTAGCCATAAACGCGATATGTCGCGAGATGCTCTTTTGAAATCTCCCAGCGACTCGGCGGAACCGAATCCCGGGTTTGCAACGTCCGGATATAAAGGCCACAGACGCGCGACAGGGGCTTGAGGTTTACCGGCGATCGAACAAAAAAGAGGGGAAACGCTTAGTGATCTTGAACCAGGCAGGCACACGACGCTTCCGGGCTTACACGTCCAAGCATCTGAACGACCTCCTGCTCCGGGCAGGGCTCGACGACGAGGAACGGCTGAGGGTGAGGGCCGTCGCCACGGTGCTCCCGTTCCGCACCAACGCGTACGTCGTCGACGAGCTCATCGACTGGTCGGCCGCGCCCGACGACCCCATGTACAAGCTGGTCTTCCCGCAGGCGGACATGCTGCCCGCCCCGGACGTCGCCCGGCTGGCCGACCTGCTGAAGGCGGAGGCGCCCGCCGCCGAGATCAACGCGGAGGCCAACCGGATCCGCGCCCGGCTCAACCCGCACCCGGCCGGGCAGATGGAGCTCAACGTGCCCCGGCTGGAGAACGAGCCGGTCCCGGGACTCCAGCACAAGTACCCCGAGACCGTCCTGATCTTCCCCAAGCAGGGACAGACCTGCCACGCCTACTGCACCTACTGCTTCCGGTGGGCGCAGTTCGTCGGCGACGCCGACCTCAAGTTCGCCTCCGACGACATCGAGCAGATGGTCCGCTACATCCGCCGGCACCCCGAGGTCACCAGCGTGCTGATCACCGGCGGCGACGCCATGATCATGGGCGAGCCGGTGCTCAAGCGCTACCTGGAGCCGCTCCTCGATCTGGAGCAGCTTGAATCAGTACGGATCGGCACGAAGTCGCTCGCGTACTGGCCGCAGCGCTTCACCACGGATCCGGACGCCGGCTCCACGCTGGAGCTGTTCGAGAAGGTGGTCGCCGCCGGCAAGAACCTCGCCTTCATGGCCCACTTCACCCACCCCCGCGAGCTGGAGCCACCACTCGTCGAGGCGGCGGTCCGGAACATCCTCGGCACCGGCGCGACCATCCGGACGCAGGCGCCGCTGATCCGCTCCATCAACGACGACTCCGCGCTCTGGTCGGGCATGTGGCGCAGGCAGCTGCGCATGGGCATGATCCCGTACTACATGTTCGTCGAGCGCGACACGGGGCCGCAGGACTACTTCGCGGTGCCGCTGGCCCGGGCCCACGAGATCTTCAGGGACGCGTACGCGTCGGTCTCCGGGCTCTGCCGTACGGTGCGGGGGCCCTCCATGTCGGCCACGCCGGGCAAGGTGTGCGTCGACGGGGTCACGGAGATCGCCGGTGAGCGGGTCTTCGTGCTGCACTTCATCCAGGCCCGTGACCCGTCGCTGGTCGGGCGGCCGTTCTTCGCCCGGTACGACCCGACGGCGGTGTGGCTGACCGATCTGCGCCCGGCCTTCGCCGACCGGTTCCCGTTCGAGCCCGCTGTGGAGGAGGCCCTGCTGGCCGTCTGAGCCGGCCCGGGGTGACTCCGGAGGAGTTCCGGCCGCCGGGTGAGCCCCGCCCGGCCCGAGCGGTCAAGCGAGCACCCGGCTAGCGGAAAATCTGTGCGCCCGGCCCGCGGCTTTCGTCCTTACCGGCGGTCGTTCGCGGGCCGTCGGCGTGCTCAGGGAGCGGGCGGCCTATGCCCGGGAATCCGCCCTCCCCATATCCTGAAATGTCGCCCGTTCTCCCTGTCGCTCGACGGCCTTGCCGGGGCTCTCCCGAGCCTCTTGAAGGGCTGTTGACCTGGCCCGCGAGCCGACGGCCGTGGTGGTACAACTACGTCGGTAGCTCAGCCGGGCGGCGCGCCGCGTGTGGTGCCCACAGCGTGTTCGTCTCGGCTTTCGGGGGGTTTTCGATTCGCGTTTCCTCCGCATTCGAGAGCGATCGATCACGAGCCGGGAAGGCAATCATGAATCGTGTAGTCAAGGCGGCTGTCGCCGTCGCGTCACTCGGGCTGGCGGCGGCCCTCACCGTTCCGCCGGCCCACGCGCAGGTGGAACGCTCCGCCAGGCCGCTCACGACGGGGCCCGGCGCACCGGACGTGACCTCGACGGCCGCCGGAACGCTGGACGACAGGACGCCGGACGGCAGGGTGCTGGACGGCGGGACGGCCGGCCGGGGGACCCTGGACGGTACGAGCCTGGGCACGGTGCCCGGTGCCCGCACACTGGACGCCGACGCGCCCGGTACGGTGTCCGGCGCCGTGCCCGGTCCCGTCACCGGTGCTGTGCCCGGCCCCGTCACCGGTGCCGTGCCCCGCGTCGAGGTGCCGGGGGACCGGACACCGCGTCCGACGGTGCCCGGGCACCGTGGCTCTCCCTCGGCGGCCTCCCGCGGAGGGACGTCGGGAGGCGGCTCCGCGACCGGCCGCCGGGGCGGGACGAGGACCGCGCCGGTCACCGCCCGGGACGACGACGGCTCCTCGCCGAGGACGGCCCGCACGGGCCGGCGCGGCCGGGAGAACTGGCAGCGGCGGTACGTCCGGCCGCGCCGGCCGGCCCCGACCACGACCGGCTCCCCGACCACGGACCTCCCGGCCGGTGACACGCTGAGGGGCGCCCTGTCCAGGGGCGTCGCCCCGAGCCGTGTGACGCCGAACGGGGTGGCGCCGAGCGTGCCGCTGGCCCAGGGCGTGACTCAGGGCGTGGCCCGGAACGGCACGCTCGCCCGAGGCGTCACCTCCAGTGGTGCGGTGCCGGGCGGCGCGCTCTCCAGCGGCCCCGGGCGCGCTCTGGCGAACGGTGTCATGTCGAACGGTGTCGTGTCGAGCGGTGCCCTCTCGCGGGGTGTCACTCCGAGCGGTGTGGCCGGGAGCGGCGCCCTGTCCCGTGGCGTCGTCTCCGGCGGACCGCTGGCTCAGGGGGTGACTCCGGGCGCCGTGGTGTCCGGCACCCCGCTGTCACGTGGCCTCGCCTCGGGCGAAGTGGTGCCGGGTACGCGGCTGACCTGACCAGAAAGGCCGCTGCCCGCCGTGTCCGCCGGCGGACCGGGGGAGGGATGACGAGCGCCTTGGTGCCGGCGCTCGGACGGCCCGCCTCCCGGACCGGTGGGACGGCGCGGGCCGGGCGGACGCGCCCGAGCCCGAGTCACGCCTCACCTGCCGAGCCGCCACTGCAGGGCGGCGACCCCCGGTGAGAGGCGCAGCCCGCCGCCGGTCCCTCGACCAGGGACCGGCGGCACTCCCATGTCCGGACCCGACCTGCCCGACCGACCTGACCCGCCCGACCTGACCCGCCCGGCCTGCCCGACCCGCTCCGAGAGCGTCAGACGCGTACGCCGGTGCGCCGGGCGATCTGGGCCTGGAGCCGGGCCATCTGCCAGTGCAGGTCGAGGAGCTGCTGGGCCAGCTCCATCCTCGGGATCTCCGACACGTCCTCGATGGCCAGGTGGTCGATCGCGGCCGAAAGCTCTCCCATCGCGCCCCCGTTCCCTTCCATCCGCGCCTTGCCGTATCGAAACAACGTTCGAATCATACCGGACCGTGCGCCACGGTGTCAGGCGTTGACCCCTCGTGTCGCAGGTGCCGCACGCGAAGTCGTCCCATGAGGAAGCCGCCGGGCGTGTCGTACGCGCCGGCGGCTGGAGGCTCGGGTGGATCAGCCCTTGTTGTAGGCGGCGAGCACTTCCTTCGGGTCGCCGTCCATCTTGATCTTGCCCTTGTGCAGCCAGATGACCCGGTTGCAGGTCTCCTCGATGACCCGCAGGTCATGGGCGACGAGGAAGACCGTGCCGGCCTCCTCGCGGATCTGCCGGATGCGCTGCTCGCTCTTCTTGCGGAACTCGCGGTCGCCGGTGGCCAGCGCCTCGTCGATGAGCAGCACGTCGTGGGTCTTGGCCGAGGAGATGGCGAAGCGCAGGCGCGCCCCCATGCCGGAGGAGTAGGTGGACATCGGCAGCTGGACGAACTCGTCGATGCCGGAGAAGTCCACGATCTCCTGGTACTTCTCCTTGACCTCGGCCGGCGTCATGCCCATGGCGTAGCAGCCGAGCACGATGTTGCGCTCGCCGGTGAGCTCGCGCATGAGCGCGGCGTTGACGCCGAGGAGCGAGGGCTGCCCGTCGGTGTAGACGGCGCCCGAGTGGGGCGGCAGGAGACCGGCGATCGCGCGCAGCAGCGTGGACTTGCCCGACCCGTTGCGCCCCACGATGCCGATGGCGTCGCCGTGGTAGGCCACGAAGGAGACGCCCTTGACGGCGTGGACCTCCTTCATCTGCGGCCTGCCCTGGCGCTTCAGGAGACGCGTGAGGGCGTTGACCGCGTTGCCCTTCTCGACGTCGGTGGCCGCGCCGTAGACGCGGTAGATGATGTGCAGGTCGTCGACGATGACGGTGGGCGTGCCGGTGGGAACGTCGAGAGGCGGCTTGCTGACCGGCGTGGCCGGCTTGGGCTGCGGCTTCGCCTTGCCGTCCTTGCCGGCGGCGACGGCGGGCTCCTCGGCCTTCACCAGTGACAGCTCCTCGGTCAGTTCAGCCACGCCCGTACCTCTCCTCGGCACGCCAGAAGTACCAGAAGCCGAAGCAGAGGGCGAACACCGCCCAGAATACGCAGGATATCCACACCGCATCCGGTGGGTTGTGCCCACCCTCGCGGGTGATGAGCAGGTCGCGCATGGCCTCGATGTAGGAGGCGGCCGGGTTGGCGTAGTACATCAGGTCGGCCACCCACTGCGGCGCCTGGGCCTTGCCCACGACCCTGTCCTGGATGGAGAAGAAGACGCCCGAGGCGTACAGCCAGGTGCGGGTGATGAAGGGCAGGAGCTGGTTGAGGTCCCGCATGGACGCTCCCAGCCGGGCCATCACCAGCCCGGCGCCGACGTTGAACATCGTCTGGAGGAGCAGCACGACGGGCACCACCAGCCAGGCCAGCGTGATGGGCTCCCCCGTCATGAGGACGATCACCAGGAGCACGCCCATGGAGATGGCGAGCTGCTGCAGCTCCTGGATCGTGTACGCCAGCGGCAGGGAGGCGCGCGGGAAGTGCAGAGCGCGGATCATCGACAGGTTGCCGGAGATCGACTTGGCGCCCGCGGTGACGGTCCGCTGCGTGTAGGTGAAGACGAACATCCCCGTCAGGAGGAACGCGGGGTAGTTGTGGATGCCGCCCTTGCCGCCGAGGATGAGGCCGAACATCACGTAGTAGATGGCGGCGTTGAGCAGCGGAGTCAGGACCTGCCACAGCTGGCCGAGGGCCGAGCTGGTGTACTTCGAGACGTTGCGCGAGGACGCGTACGTCAGGATGAAGTGCCGCCGCTCCCAGAGCTGGCGCACGTAGACAGGAAACCTCGGCCGTGCGATGGCACGGCGAAGCCCGTATCTCGCGGCGAGCTTGGCCAGCGGCTCCTGCCCGCTCCGGCCGCCCGCCTGGGCGTCCGCGACAGCGGATTCCGGCTGACTCATGGCAAGGACTCTATTGGATCCGGGTCGGTGAGGTGCTCCCGCGCGGGTGCGCGGCAGACAGTTGGACGGAGTCCTGGAGCGCCCGGTTCCAAGGCGCCGTCAAGACGGCAACAACCGTAGCCCAGTGACCCGGCACGTGCCCGACAAGGGCGCGAGCACATTTCGGTAAGAGGTATTTTTGCTCGACTGTCCGTGTCCAAACGTATGGTCATCTGACGGTTATGAGAGCTTCTAGGCCGTCTGAGCCGTATGAGTGTGACGCTGGATTGGCGCACGTGTGACCGAACTGCAACGCGCCAGAGACTCGCTGGTGGCACGTAGTGAGGGATAGTCGCGATCGACTGGCAGGGCGTCGGCTGGTTTGACCATGTCAGCCAAACCCGGGGGATTACCGAACCCCCCGTCAGGCTGCTCACGATCATCGCAGCTCAGCGCTAACGCCCACCTGTAGAGGGAGGAATCTTCTTACCATGCGTGTTACTAAGGGCGCACAGATCGTCGCCGGTACCGCGCTGCTGGCCCTCGCGGTTGCCGCGTGTGGTGGCGGCGGCGGCACCTCGACCGGCACCTCCGGATCGAGCGGGGACACGCCGGTCCGCATGGAGCTCGGCGAGCCGCAGAACCTGCTGGTCCCTTCGAACACCACTGAGTCCGAGGGCGCCGAGGCGCTCGCGGCGGTCTTCGAGCCGCTGGTGAACTATGACGAGAACAAGCAGGTCGTCATGGGCGCCGCGGAGTCGATCGAGACTCAGGACAACAAGGTCTGGACGATCAAGCTCAAGCCGGGCTACACCTGGCACAACGGCGAGCCCGTGATCGCGCAGAACTACGTTGACGCCTGGAACTACGCAGCGAACCAGGACAACGCGCAGGGCGCCGGCTACTTCTTCGGTCGTGTCGACGGCTACGCCGACCTCAACCCGGGCGAGGGCAAGCAGGTCACCACCAAGGAGATGAAGGGCCTCAAGGCGGTGGACGACACCACCCTCGAGGTCACGCTCACCGCGCCGTTCTCCCAGTTCAAGACCATGCTCGGCTACACCGCGTTCTACCCGCTGCCCAAGGCCGCCTTCGGCCCCGACGGCAAGGTGACGGCGGAGTTCGGCGAGAAGCCGATCGGCCAGGGCCTGTTCAAGCTGGACAAGCCCTACAAGAAGGGCACTGACCAGAGCATCGACCTGTCGGTGTACGACAAGTTCCCGGGCAAGAAGCCGAACGGCTGGACCAAGCTCCAGTTCAAGCTCTACAACAGCTCGGAGACGGCCTACAACGACCTGCAGGCCGACAACGTCGACATCCACGACTCGCTGCCCGCGTCGGCGATCGCCAGCGCCAAGACCGCGCTCGGGGACCGCTACCAGGACCAGCCGGACGCCGGTATCGGCTACATCGGCTTCCCCCTCCAGTACAACGACGAGTACAAGGACGTCAAGGTCCGCGAGGCCATCTCGATGGCCATCGACCGGAAGACCATCGCCGAGACGGTCTTCTCCGGCACCCGTTCGCCGGCCGACGACTTCATCAACCCGGCCATCGACGGCTACCGCCAGGGCGCCTGCACGGCCTGCGCCTACGACCCGGGCAAGGCCAAGGAGCAGTACGCCGCCGCCAAGGGCCCGGCCAAGCTGGAGCTCGGCTACAACGCCGACGGTGGTCACAAGGAGTGGATCGAGGCCGTCGCCAACAACCTCCGCGCCAACCTCGGCGTCGAGGTGACGGTCAAGCCGTTCGAGAAGTTCGCCAACATCCTGGACGACCTGGACGCCAAGAAGTACAAGGGCATGTTCCGGATGGGCTGGGCGATCGACTACCCGTCGGCCGAGAACTACCTGTCGCCGATCTTCTCGACCGGCGCCATCAAGACGGGCTCCAACTACGCGGGCTACTCCAACAAGGAGTTCGACGAGACGGTCGCCAAGGGCGACCAGGCCGCCACCCCCGAAGAGGGCCTGAAGATCTACCAGCAGGCGGACGACATCCTCATCAAGGAGATGCCGTACATCCCGGTGTACTTCTACCGGAACAACTCGGGATACTCGACCAAGGTCAAGAACGTCAAGATCAACCTGCTCAACCAGGTTGAGTGGGCTGACGTCGAGAAGGCCTGACACTTGTTCCCGGGGGCGGGCACGCGTGGCGCGCCCGCCCCTCGAGAGCGCCAAGAAGGCAGTCGCCTGGGCCGTTTCACCCCATGGATCCAGGCACTGCCTTCCGGCATGTACGGGAGGCTTGAATGGGCCGTTACATCATCAGGCGCCTGATCCAGGCAGTGCCAGTCCTGCTCGGCGCCACCCTGTTCATCTTCGCCATCGTCTTCGCGCTGCCCGGTGACCCCATCGCTGCGCTGGCCGGTGAGAAGCGGCAGGACCCCAACATCGTCGCGATCATCCGCGACCAGTACCACCTCAACGATCCGCTGCTGCTCCAGTACTGGTACTACATCAGCGGCATCATCTTCCGCGGGGACTTCGGCACGACGTTCGCCGGCGTCCCGGTGACCCAGCTCCTGGCGGGCAAGCTCCAGGTCACGCTGAACCTCGCGCTGGTCGCGCTGACCCTCGAGGCCATCATCGGCGTCGTCCTCGGCCTGTGGGCGGCGCTGCGCCGCGGCAGGGCGACCGACACCGCGATCCTGGCGTCCACGCTGCTGCTGATCTCCATCCCCACCCTGGTCAGCGGCTTCGTGCTCCAGCTCTGGCTGGGCGTCTGGCTCAAGCAGGTGACCGGCACGGAGATCTTCCCCATCGCGGGCGCCACGCAGGGCCTGAAGTCGTACCTGCTGCCCGGCTTCGTGCTGGCGGGTGTGTCGATCGCCTACCTCACCCGGCTGACGAGAACGAGCCTGGTGGAGACGCTGAGATCCGACTACATCCGCACGGCCGTCGCCAAGGGCCTGTCCCGGCGGAGGGTCATCGGCAGGCACGGTCTGCGCAACGCGCTGATCCCCCTGGTCACCTATCTGGGCGCCGACCTGGGCAACCTCATGGGCGGGGCGGTCATCACCGAAACGATCTTCAACCTGCCGGGAATCGGTCTTCAGCTCTACCAAGGCGTCTACCTACGAGAACAACCCATCGTCGTAGGAATCGTGACCATCCTGGTGTTGGTCTACATCGTGGCCAACCTGGTCGTCGACCTGATGTACGCAGTGCTCGACCCGAGGATCCGCTATGAGTGACATCCCCCAGGCCGATCCAGCGGCCTCCGAGACCCAGACCCTGACCACGGACAAAGCCCCGGTCACGTCGCCCCCCGGCGGCGGCAGGCGCCGCAAGAAGGAGGACAGGCCGGCGAGCCTGTGGAGCGACGCCTGGCACGACCTGCGCCGCCGGCCGATGTTCATCTTCTCGCTGGCCCTCATCGCGATCCTGCTGATCATGTCGTTCTGGCCCTCGCTGTTCACGTCGATCAACCCGCTGGATGCGCGCTCCTGCGACCTCGCGACAGCCCGTCAGGGGCCCAGTGCGGGTCACCTGTTCGGACGCGACAACCTCGGCTGCGACGTGTACGCCAGGACCATCTACGGCGCCAGCAACTCGATCCTCATCGGCGTCAGCACCACGGTCATCACCGCGGTGGTCGGCGGCCTGCTCGGCCTCATCGCGGGCGCCCGCGGCGGGCTCACCGACACGGTCTCCTCGCGCGTCACCGAGGTGTTCTTCGCGATCCCGCAGATCCTGGGCGCGCTGCTCATCACGGCGACGTTCCGGGACAAGGGCCTGGGCATCTGGATCGTCGTGATCGCGCTGTCGGTGCTGGCCTGGCCGATGACGTTCCGCATCATGCGGGCCGCCGTCATCACGGCCAGGAGCCAGGACTTCGTCATCGCGGCGCGGGCGCTCGGCGCGAGCCAGAGCCGGGTCATGTTCGGGCACCTGCTGCCGAACGCGATCGCCCCGGTGATCGTCGTGGCCACCATCAACCTGGGCGGGTTCATCGCGGCCGAGGCCGCGCTGTCGTTCCTCGGGGTGGGCGTGCAGTCGCCGGACATCTCGTGGGGCCTGATGATCGCCGACGCCCGGAACCGGTTCCTGGAGGCGCCGCTGCCGCTGGTGTTCCCGGCCGTGTTCCTGAGCGTCACCGTGCTGGCGTTCATCATGCTGGGCGACGCCGTCCGCGACGCGCTCGACCCGAAGCTCAGGTAGGAGGGGGGACAGATGAGTAAGACATCGCTGGACACGTTGCCCGCCGAGGGAGGGCTGGGCGACGAGCCGTTGCTGGCGGTGGAGGACCTCCACGTGGAGTTCGCCACGCGGGCCGGTGTCGTGCGGGCCGTCAACGGGGTGAGCTACACGCTCAACCCGGGGGAGACCCTCGCGGTGCTGGGCGAGTCGGGCTCCGGCAAGTCCGTGACCGCGCAGGCGATCATGGGCATCCTGGACATGCCGCCCGCGCGCATTCCCAAGGGAGAGATCCGCTTCCGCGGGACCGACCTGCTCAAGCTGTCGGACGAGGCGCGCACCCAGGTCCGCGGCCAGCGCATCGCGATGATCTTCCAGGACGCGCTCTCCGCGCTCAACCCGGTGTTCACCGTGGGCTGGCAGATCAGCGAGATGTTCCGCGTCCACCGCGGCATGTCGAAGCGCGACGGGATGGCCAAGGCCGTCGAGCTGATGGACCGGGTCCGCATCCCGGCCGCCAAGCAGCGCGTGCACGACTACCCGCACCAGTTCTCCGGGGGCATGCGCCAGCGCATCATGATCGCCATGTCGATCGCGCTGGACCCGGAGGTGCTGATCGCGGACGAGCCGACCACCGCCCTCGACGTGACGGTCCAGGCCCAGATCATGGAGCTGCTCGCCGAGCTGCAGAGCGAGAGCAACATGGGCCTGATCCTCATCACGCACGACCTCGGCGTCGTCGCCGACGTCGCGGACAAGATCGCGGTCATGTACGCGGGACGCATCGTCGAGAACGCCCCGGTGTACGACATCTACCGGGCGCCCGCCCACCCGTACACGAAGGGTCTGCTGGAGTCGATCCCCCGGGTCGACCTCAAGGGCCAGGAGCTGTACGCGATCAAGGGCCTGCCGCCCAACCTGCTCGACATGCCGACCGGCTGCGCCTTCCACCCGCGGTGCCCGTACCGCCAGGACAACTGCGTGACCGACGCCCCCCCGCTCTACGCGATCAGCGGTGTGCGCAACAGCGCCTGCCACTACTGGAGGGAGGTCCTCGATGGCGACCCAAGGTGAGCGAATCCTTGAGGTGCGGGACCTGGTCAAGCACTTCCCCCTGACCCAGGGCATCATGTTCAAGAAGCAGATCGGCGCCATCAAGGCCGTCGACGGCGTCTCGTTCGAGCTCAACAAGGGCGAGACGCTGGGCATCGTCGGCGAGTCGGGCTGCGGCAAGTCCACGCTCGCCAAGGTGCTGATGGCGCTGGAGCGGCCCACCTCCGGCTCGGTCGTCATCAACGGGCGCGACATGGCCAAGGCCAGGGGCGGCGAGCTCAAGCGGATGCGCCGGAACATCCAGATGGTGATGCAGGACCCCTACACCTCGCTGAACCCCCGGATGACCGTCGGCGACATCGTCGGCGAGCCCTTCGACATCCACACCGAGGTGGCGCCCAAGGGTGACCGCCGGCGCAAGGTGCAGGAGCTGCTGGAGGTCGTGGGCCTCAACCCCGACCACATCAACCGCTACCCGCACCAGTTCTCCGGCGGTCAGCGCCAGCGCATCGGCATCGCCCGCGGCCTGGCGCTCCAGCCCGAGATCATCGTCTGCGACGAGCCGGTCTCCGCGCTCGACGTGTCGATCCAGGCCCAGGTCATCAACCTGCTGGAGCGGCTGCAGAACGAGTTCGGCCTGGCGTACATCTTCATCGCCCACGACCTGTCGGTGGTGCGCCACATCTCCGACCGGGTCGCGGTGATGTACCTGGGCAAGATGGTGGAGCTGGGCAAGGACCTGGAGATCTACGACCGGCCGGCCCACCCGTACACCCAGGCGCTGCTGTCGGCCGTCCCGGTCCCCGACCCCGAGGGCCGCGAGCAGCGCGAGCGGATCATCCTGCAGGGCGACCCGCCCTCGCCGGCCAACCCGCCGTCGGGCTGCCGCTTCCGCACCCGCTGCTGGAAGGCCCAGGAGATCTGCGCCGAGGAGGAGCCGCTGCTCCAGATCCGGCCGGGCACGTCGCACCTGAGCGCCTGCCACTTCGCGGAGACGCACGACGTGGTCCACGTCGGCTAGCGCCGCCGTCCCGCCACACGGGCCCCGCGCGATCCGCTCGCGCGGGGCTCCGCGTTTGTGCGGGCCGTATGTCAGCTCTTCGGGCCGTACGTCAGCGGGTGGCGATGACCGCGGAGCCGTGCCCGAACAGGCCCTGGTTGACCGCCAGCCCCACCGTGGCGCCGGCCACCTGGCGGGCGCCCGCCCGGCCGCGCAGCTGCCAGGTCAGCTCGCACACCTGGGCGATCGCCTGGGCGGGGATGGCCTCGCCGAACGAGGCGAGCCCGCCGGAGGGGTTAACCGGGACACGCCCGCCGAGCGCGGTGTCGCCGGCCCGCAGCAGCTTGTCCGCCTCGCCCGGCGGGCAGAGCCCGACGTCCTCGACCCAGTCCAGCTCCAGCGCCGTGGACAGGTCGTACACCTCGGCGAACGACACGTCCTCCGGTCCCAGCCCCGCCTCCTCGTAGGCGGCGTGGGCGATCGCCGCGCGGAACGGCCGTTCGGGGGGCGGCACGGCGGCGCGGGAGTCGGTGGCGAACTCCGGGAGCTCCAGCACGGCGTTCGGGAAGGACGGCGTCACCGTGGACACGGCGGCCAGGCGCACCGCGTCCGTGACGCCGCGCCGCCGCGCGTAGTCGGCGGAGGCGAGCACGAGCGCGGCCCCGCCGTCGGAGGTGGCGCAGATGTCCATGAGGCGCAGCGGATCGGCCACCATGGGCGAGGCCAGCACCTCCTCGGCCGTGACGGGCTTGCGGTAGCGGGCCAGCGGGTTCAGGGAGCCGGCGCGGGCGTTCTTGACCTTGACCGCGGCGAAGTCCTCGGCCGTCGAGCCGTGCAGGGCCATGCGGCGGCGCGCGTAGAGCCCGAAGTAGGCGGGGTTCGTGGCGCCGAGCAGGCGGAAGCGCAGCCAGTCCGGGTCGTCCGGGCGGTCGCCGCCGACCGGCTTGAAGAAGCCCTTCGGGGTCGAGTCGGCGCCCGCCACCAGCGCCACGTCGCACAGCCCGGCGAGGATCCGGGTGCGGGCGATGTCGATGGCCTGCGCGCCGGAGGCGCAGGCGGCGTAGCAGGACGCGATCCGGGCGCCCGACCAGCCGAGCGCCCTCGCGTACGTGGCCCCGGCCACGAAGCCCGGGTAGCCGTTCCTGATCGTGTCGGCGCCCACCAGGAACCCGATCTCGGGCCAGCTCACCCCGGCGTCGCGCAACGCCTCTCGGGCCGCCGCGACGCCGTACTCGGTGAACGGACGGCCCCACTTGCCCCACGGGTGCATGCCCGCGCCCAGCACCACCACGCTCACGACGCCGGCCCCCACATCCACACCAGCGGCCCGTCGGCGAGCGCGCCGTGGGTCAGCTCCAGCTCCATGCCCACCTCCAGGTCCTCGACCGTGAGGTCCCTGACCTGGCCGAGCACCACGATCCCCTCGCGCTCCAGCTCCACCGCCGCCAGCGTGACCGGCGTGTACGGCTCGGCGGCCACGTACGGCTCGGGCGGGGGATAGCGGGCGTCGGTGTAGGACCAGACCCGGCCCCGCCGGGACAGCCGCGTCACCTCCAGGCTCTCGCTCTCGCAGCCGGGGTCGGGGCAGCAGCCGGTCCGCGGCGGGAACGTCACCGTGCCGCAGGCGGAGCACCGGGCGCCCAGGAGGTGGGTGGCGCCGTCCTCGATCGTGAACCAGCCGTCGATCGCCAGGGTCATGCCACGAGTATTACACAAGCGCTTGCTAGGCTTAAGCCGTGCGGCTCAGGAGGCGCGCCGCCGCGCCACCACGTGCGCGGCCATCGCCAGGCAGAGCACGAGCAGCCCCACCAGGGTCGGCAGCCGCGACTCCGGCTCCGGTCCGGCGCTCCGGCCGGGCGCGGGCGGCGGCGGAGGGGCCTCGCCCGCACGGGCTCCCGCCATCCGGCCCGCCTCCCGCAGCGCGAGCAGCGCGTCGGCCACGCCGTGCCCGTACGAGGGGTCGCGGGCGGCCGGGCGAGAGACCGTGCCGCGTTCGATGGCCGCGCGCACCTGGTCCGGTGGCAGGCCGGGGTAGGCGGACCTCACGAGTGCCGCGATGCCCGCCACCATGGCCGCCGCCGCGCTCGTGCCGTCGCCCACCACGTACGAGCCGGCGCCGTCGGCGGTGAGGATGCCCGTGCCGGGGGCCACCACCGACAGGTAGTTCTGACGGTTGGAGAACGCCGTCACCCTGAGCCGCTGGTCCACCGCGCCCACCGCGATGACGCCGGGGTAGGCGGCCGGGTAGTTCCTGCGGTTCGTGGTCTCGCCGTCGTTGCCGGAGGAGGCCACCAGCACGGCGCCGCGGCACAGCGCGTACCGCACCGCCGCCTGCTCGGCGGGCGAGCCCCTCCAGACGCCGCTGCCGCCGCCCAGGGACATGCTGATGACGTCCGCGCCGTGGTCGGCGGCGTAGCGGATGCCGCGGGCCAGGGCGTCGGGCCGGCCGGCGGAGGGATGGGTGCGGAGCGGGTCGTCGTTCTCCAGCGTGACGCGGACGGACAGGACGCGGGCCTCGGGGGCGACGCCGATCACACCGGTCCGTGCGGTCTCCTCCCCGGCCCGCGTCACGCGGGCCGGGGAGGAGGGCGAGGAGAACGCGGCGACCCGGGAGGCGGCGGGCGTGCGGGTGTGGCCGTGGCCGGCGATGAGGCTGGCCATGGCGGTGCCGTGGTGGCCCCACCGGCCGGGCCGGCTCCCGGCGCCGGTCAGGTCGGGACCGGCCACCACGGAGCCCGCGAGGTCGGGGTGGCGACCGTTCACGCCGGTGTCGAGGACCGCCACCAGCACGCCCTCGCCTCTGCTGATCCGCCACGCCTCGGGCAGGCGCAGCGCGGGGAGCTGCCACTGCGCGGCCTCGTACGCGGCCGTCCCGGTGCGGGCGGCGGCGCCGGCGCTCGATGTGCGGCCCGTCAGCGGCGAGGCGCACAGGCAGGCGACGAGACAGGTGATGAGACAGACGGTGAGGCGGGGTAGGAGTCTCCTGGGGACGCGCGGCATGGGACGGAAGTGGCGCATCGCGACCTCCGGGGCAGGTGGGGGGATGCCCGTTGCCGGAGATTGTGACACGCGACGCCCACGATTGATCAGGACCTTCAGTAAACGGTCCGATACATCGCGTAATTAGGCTTAAGTAACTTTCGTAGCCTAAGACTTGCCTATAGAGGGAGATATCCGGACATGGGCGCCGGGGGGAAGCCCGAGCCGCTGCGCCGCGTCCCCCGAGTTCACCGCGATCGCGATCAGCCCCGCCGAGTCCGCGAACGCCACCAGCTCACCCGGCGGCACCGCCGCGTACGTCTCCCGGTACGGCAGCGTGAGCTGCCGCCGCCCCAGCCACACGCCCAGCGTGTCGCCCACCCGCGCCCCCAGCGACTCCAGGTGGCTCGCGGTGATCGACAGCTGCGTGTTGCCGTAGCGGTCGACCGAGACGACCTCGCCCTCCACGGCACCCTCGCGCACCACCGAGGTCGGCTCCGCCAGCGAGACGAGCCGGCCGACCGGGCGCTCCGGGCCCATGTCGGCCGGCTTGGCGCCCTTGAACAGCCGGGCCGCAACGGCCGAGTAGATGTCGCGCCCGTGGAAGGTGGGCGAGACGGGTCGCAGGAAGTAGTCCTCGTTGCTGAGCTCGTACGCCGCGTCGGCGCCCCCGCTGGCGTGCACCGCCCACGACAGCAGCCCGTTGTCCGGGCCGACGAACACCCGGCCGCCCGCCTCGATCGCGACGGCCCGGCGGGTGCCTCCCGTGCCGGGGTCCACCGCGCCGATGTGCACGCCCAGGGGCAGGTAGGGAATGGTCTGCGCGAGGATCGCGGCGCCGCGCCGTACGTCGCCCGACGGGATGGTGTGGCACACGTCGATCACCCGGGCCTCGGGCGCGATGCCGGCGATCACCCCGTGGCAGGCCGCCACGTAGCCGTCCTCCAGCCCGTAGTCCGTGAGAAGCGTGATGACTGAGGTCACACTTCGTGACTGTACGTCTAGCCATCCGCCATGAACAGCCGGACTGCGCACATTACGATGGCGTCGGGCCGCATGCGCGTGTCGTGATCGTCGCGCGCAGCCTTTGGAGGAGGAACCATGGACACTGCACCGGCCGGCGGTGACAGTGCACCCCGACAGCCAGCGCACGACCAGCCCCTCACGTCACCCGCACAGCTGACCCGACGCGATCTCGACCTCCTCGCCTTCGAGCGCCAGTGGTGGCGCCACGCGGGCGCCAAGGAGCAGGCCATCAAGGAGACCTTCGGGTTCTCCGCCACCCGCTACTACCAGCTTCTGGGCGAGCTCATCGACAAGCCGGCCGCCCTGGAGCACGACCCGATGCTGGTCAAACGGCTGCGCAGGCTGCGCGCCGGCCGCCAGCGGGACCGCGCCGCGAGGCGTCTGGGCATGCGCCCCTGACCGGCTGGGTAGGCCCAGCCGCGTGAGGAACATCCCTGGAGACATCCCTGGCATGGAAGCCATCCTGAAGGACCCGGCGGGCGCCGTGATCGGGCTCGACTTCGACGGGACGCTGTCCCCGATCGTGCCCGACCCGGCCTCCGCCCGGATCCACCCGGAGGCGCCCGGCGTGCTGGCCGAGCTGGGCGGGCACGTCGGGGCGGTGGCCATCGTGACCGGACGGCCCGTCGCCACCGCCCTGGAGCTCGGGCCCGGCCTGGCCGACGTGCCGGGCCTGGTGGTGCTGGGCCACTACGGGTTCGAGCGATGGGAGCGCGGCACGGTCTCCGGCCCGCCGCCTCCCGCCGGCGTGCCGCGGGCGGAGGCGGAGCTGCCGCTGCTGCTCGACTCGCTGGGCCTGAAGGGCGTGACCGTGGAGGACAAGGGCCGGGCGGTGGCCGTCCACACCCGCCGCGCCGACGACCCCGAGGGCGCGCTGGCCGCGCTGCGCGAGCCGCTGGCCGAGCTGGCCGCCCGGCACAGCCTGGTGGTGGAGCCGGGCCGGCTCGTCCTGGAGCTGAGACCGCCGGGCATGGACAAGGGGCACGCGCTCGGGCTGTTCCTGGCCGAGCGGGCCGCGAGGTCCGTGATGTTCGCCGGGGACGACCTCGGCGACCTGGCCGCCTTCGACGCGGTCGAGGCGTCGGGGCTGCCGGGCGTGACCGTGTGCAGCGGCTCGGCGGAGGTCACCAGGCTGGCCGAGCGGGCCGACATCGTGGTGGACGGGCCCGACGGGGTCGTGGCGCTGCTCCGTGAGCTCGCCTCGGCTGTCGCGCGCTCCTGATCAAGTCGTTGGTGATCGATCTGCAAGTGCCCGGCCGTACGGTCACGGCATGCCGAAGACAGCTCTCGCCGCCGCGGGCCTCGCCGCGGCGGTCACGCTCCTGATCCCCGCCACCGCCACCGCTTCCGCCTCCGCCGGGGGCTCGGGCACCCCCCTCCGCCTGCGCGACGGCCTGACACTGAGCCTGCCGGGCGGCTGGAAGGTGTACGGCAAGGGCGACTGGATCCGCGTGGTCACCGGCTCGTGCCCCAAGCCCGGGTCGGGTTACGCCGGGTCGGAGTGCGACAGCTTCTGGATCCTCGGGCCGAAGGCCATCGAGCTGGGCGGCGAGGTGTTCGAGCCGTACACCGCCGAGCGCCCGTTCTACCCGGCCACCGACGTCCAGCCCTGCCCGCACGACCGCAGGTGGGGCGAGAGGCTCGGCGCCGCCAGGGTCAAGGGCCTGCGTCAGGTCGGCCCCGGCCACAAGGCGTACTACCGCGAATGGAAGGCCACCTGCGTCACCTACGACGGCGCCGAGGTCAGGTCGAGGTGGATCCAGCGCGAATGGTACCTGCCGAGGACCAAGGTGCTCGTCGTCGACCAGTGGAACACCCCGGGCCTGGCCGGCGTGCTCAAGCGCGCGACCTGGCGATGAAGGTGGCCTTCGGCCGGTCAGCCCTGGATGGGGCCGAGCTTGTCCAGGGCGTCGAGCTGCGCCTCCAGCCACCGTTCGGGAGGCAGCGCCGTGGCGGCGGCCACCAGCTCCCGGCGGCGGCGCACCCGCTCCTCCTCGGGCATGACCAGCGCCTCGTGCAGCGCGCCGGCCGTGTCGCTGATGTCGTAGGGATTGACCACGAGGGCGTGCGGCCCCAGCTCGGCCGCCGCCCCGGCCTCGCGCGACAGCACCAGGGCGGCGCGCGGCGACAGGATCGGGCCCTCCTTGGCCACCAGGTTCATGCCGTCGCGGATCGGGTTGACCAGGAGCACGTCGGCCATCCGGTAGGCGGCCAGCGAGCGCGGGTAGTCGTCGTTGACGTTGAGGATCAGCGGGTCCCAGTCCTCGGTGGCGTACTCGTCCTCGATCTCCTTGGCGCACCGCTGCACCGAGGCGGTGTACTCGCGGTACTCGGGCAGGTCGTGCCGGCTCGGGTAGGCGAAGGCCAGGTGGACGACCCGCCCGTGCCACTCGGGGTGGGCGGCCAGGAACTCGCGGTAGGCGAGCAGGCCGCGCACGATGTTCTTGGACAGCTCGGTCCGGTCGATGCGGACGATCAGGGCGCGGTCGCCGACCTGGTCGCGCAGCGCGGCCATGTGCGACTCGACGTCAGGCTCGCCGGCCCGCTCGCAGAGCGCGTCGCCGTCGACCCCGAGGCCGTGCACCCCGACGCGGGTCGTACGGCCCTCGTGGGTGATCGTACGGGCCGCGTGGTCGACCCTGGCGCCGAGCAGCGCCCGGCAGCAGTCCATGAACGCGTCCGCCCAGCGTGTGGCCAGGAAGCCGGCGTGGTCGGCGCCCAGGATGCCTTCGAGCACCTCGCGGGCCACGTCGTCGGGCAGCAGCGAGAAGTACTCGGGCGGCGCCCACGGCGTGTGGCTGAAGTGGGCGATGCGCAGGTCGGGCCGCTCGGCCCGGAGCATGGCGGGGGTGAGGGTCAGGTGGTAGTCCTGCACCATGACGCGGGCCCCGTGGTGGGCCTCCTCGGCCAGGGCCAGCGCGAACGCGCCGTTGTAGTCGCGGTACGACTCCCACTCGCGCAGGAACCTGGAGCCGAAACTGGGCGCATTGGGGGTGTCGTAGAGCAGGTGGTTGACGAACCAGAGTGTGGAGTTGGCCACCGCGTTGTAGGCGCGGTGGAACGTCGCCGCCGGGATGTCGAGCATCCGCAGGGCGCCCGTGTCGTAGCCCGTGTGGTCGAGCCGGCCTCCGGGGGCCTGCCGGGCGGCGATGCGGTCACCGTCGGACAGCGCGGCGCACACCCAGAGCACACCGTGGTCCCTGGTCACTCCGGACAGCCCGGACACCAGCCCCCCGCCGCCGCGTTTCATGGTCAGCGCGCCGTCGTCGTCGACGGTGAACGAGACCGGGCCTCTGTTGGAGGCGACCAGGACACTGTTCATTTAACCTCCCTCCGATCATAGGATCCCAGCTATGGCGCTTGATGAGCTAACCGAGGAACTGGCCCGTTCCGCCGCAGCCGGAGATCATCGCGCGCTCGGCGAGCTCCTGAAGCGGATCGAGCCCGACGTGATGCGGCATTGTGCCCGCATTCTCCCCTACCGCCAGGACGCCGAGGAGGCGTCCCAGGACACTCTGCTCGCGGTGGCCCGCAACATCGGTCGCTTCGAGGGGCGGGCCAGGTTCAGCACGTGGCTGCACATCGTGACGGCCAACTGCGCGCGGACCACGTACCGGTCGCTGAAGCGGCGGGCCGCCGAGCAGACCTCCGAGGAGCTGCCGGTGCAGAAACCCGACGTGGCGCGCGTCAGCGTCATCGCGGGGTCGCGGCTGGACCTGCTCGACGCCATGGAGGCGCTGGAGGCCGACAAGCCCGACCTGGCCCAGGCGCTGGTGCTGCGCGACATCGTCCAGCTCGACTACAACGAGGTGGCCGAGCAGCTCGGCATCCCGCTCGGCACCGCCAAGTCGCGCATCCACCAGGCGCGCAAGTACGTTCAGGCGGCGCTCGGCGACGACTACCGGTGAGATCACTCGTCTCATGCTATGAGACGAGTGGACGGCGGCGGCGCGTGGCCGGGTACAGTCTGATGCGACAACTGAATATTGCTCATCCAGAGGGGTGGAGGGACCGGCCCTGCGAAGCCCCGGCAACCCTCCCGGCTTGAGACTCGCGACCTGGCGAGGCCGACCGGGACAAGGTGCCAATTCCGGTCTGCGGTCAAGGTGGCCGCGGGCGAAGATGAGGGAAGGCCTCGCTTCATGTCGCTTGACTTCGGTCCTGCCACCGCCCTGTCCTGCCGCGAGTGCGGCACCCGCTACGACCTCGGTCCGAGCTTCGCGTGCCTGGAGTGTTTCGGGCCGCTAGAGGCGGCCTACTCCTTCGGCGACGTCCGTCGCGAGGACATCGAGGCGGGCCCGGCCAACATCTGGCGCTACCGCTCGCTGCTCCCCGTCCCCGCCGACGTGGCCACCAAGCCGAACATGAACCCCGGCTGGACCAAGCTCGTCAAGGCGGGCAACCTCGGCCGCGCGCTCGGCCTCAAGTCCCTGTACGTCAAGGACGACTCCGGCAACCCCACCCACTCCTTCAAGGACCGGGTCGTGGCCATCGCCGTCGAGGCGGCGCGCAACTTCGGCTTCCACACCCTGTCGTGCTCCTCCACGGGCAACCTCGCCGGAGCGGTGACGGCCGCGGCGGCCCGGGCCGGGCTCGACGCCTGCGTGTTCATCCCCGCCAACCTGGAGCAGGCCAAGATCGCCATGGCCCGGGTGTTCGGCGGCAAGCTCATCGGCATCGACGGCACCTACGACGAGGTCAACCGGTTCTGCTCGGAGCTGATCGGCGACCCGATGGGCGACAAGTGGGGGTTCGTCAACGTCAACCTCCGGCCGTACTACGCGGAGGGCTCCAAGACGCTCGCGTACGAGATCGCCGAGCAGCTCGGCTGGCGGCTCCCCGAGCAGATCGTCATCCCGATCGCCTCCGGGTCCCAGCTCACCAAGATCGACAAGGGCTTCAAGGAGCTGATCGCCCTGGGGCTGGTCGAGGACCGGCCGTACAAGGTGTTCGGCGCCCAGGCGCTCGGCTGCTCGCCCGTGTCGGCCGCCTTCAAGGCCGGCCACGACGTGGTCCAGCCGGTCAGGCCCGACACCATCGCCAAGTCGCTGGCCATCGGCAACCCCGCCGACGGCCCCTACGTGCTCGACATCGCCCGCCGCACCGGCGGCGCGGTGGAGGACGTGACGGACGCCGAGATCGTGGACGCGATCAAGCTGCTCGCCTCGACCGAGGGCATCTTCGCCGAGACGGCGGGCGGCGTCACGGTCGGCGTGCTGAAGAAGCTCGCCGAGAGCGGGCGGCTCGACCCCGAGGCGGAGACCGTGGTGCTCAACACCGGCGACGGGCTCAAGACGCTCGACGCGGTCTCCGGGGACGCCCAGCCCACGGCTGTGATCAAGCCCTCTCTCGACGCGTTCCGCGCGGCTGTCTGACCGCCGCACGCGGCTGCCCGTTCAACCAGGAAAGGCGACTTAATCATGAGTGTTTCTGTACGGATTCCCACCATCCTGCGCACGTACACCGGCGGAAACGCGGAAGTGAGTGGCGAGGGCACGACTCTTCGTGACGTCCTCGCAAAGCTCGACTCCGACTACCCGGGGATCGGCGCGCGAATTCTGGATGAATCGGGCAAGATTCGTCGTTTTGTCAACGTTTACGTGGGAGAAGAGGACGTCCGTTTCGCGCAGGGTCTGGACACGCCCGCGCCCGAAGGGGTCCAGATCTCCATCATCCCCGCGGTCGCCGGCGGCTGACGCCCCCCGCATCGCTCCCTGAAGGCGCCCCTCGTGGGCGCCTTCTGCTTTTCCCGGATATTCAATGTTGAACTACTTTGGCCATGTGCCCATACATCCCCTTAGGGAAACCGTTGAGAGGAATTGCGCGGTTTGCGGGTTGACTCTGTTGCCAAACGCCGTGCCACAGGTATGGTCGAGGACGATCGTCCGGCTGTTTTGCCATAAGTCGTGGCGATTGCGGGTCTCGCGGACGAATGGGCGGGATCCGCGAGCCCAGTAAGAGGAGTCGGAAGTGGCGCAGGGCACCGTCAAGTGGTTCAACGCGGACAAGGGCTACGGCTTCATCGCGGTAGACGGTGGTAAGGATGTATTCGTCCATTACTCGGCAATCATGATGGACGGCTATCGCTCTCTCGAACAGGGCCAGCGGGTCGAGTTCGAGATCACACAGGGCCAGAAGGGGCCGCAGGCGGAGTCCGTCCGCGCTGTCTGACCCAGGTCGCTGGCGTCCAGTGGCAGGCCGCGCGGCAGCGCAGTCCGTACGGCCTGCCCTCGCACCCTCGTCGAAGATCACGGCGGGTCCCTCCGGGGCCCGCCGTGCGGCTGACCTGGGCGCCTGCGGTGCTCGCTTGCACTCGACCGGGTAGAGTGCTAAACAGTTCGTTGGCACTCTCTGTATGTGAGTGCCAGCACCTGGGATCGGGACGATGGGGTCCGCCAACGGAGACGCGGACCCATATGCCGTCGCGGGCGTCGGCTCGATCCGCCGCAAGCCACCCTGCATCTGGGAGGTCCAGCCTTATGGCAGCCAAGATGATCGCGTTTGACGAGGACGCCCGGCGCGGTCTCGAGCGCGGTATGAACCAGCTCGCCGACGCCGTCAAGGTGACCCTCGGCCCCAAGGGCCGAAACGTCGTGCTGGAGAAGAAGTGGGGCGCCCCCACCATCACCAACGACGGCGTTTCCATCGCCAAGGAGATCGAGCTCGAGGACCCTTGGGAGAAGATCGGCGCCGAGCTGGTCAAGGAAGTCGCCAAGAAGACGGACGACGTCGCGGGTGACGGCACCACCACGGCCACCGTGCTCGCCCAGGCGCTGGTGCGCGAGGGTCTGCGCAACGTCGCCGCCGGCGCCAACCCGATGGCCCTGAAGAAGGGCATCGAGTCCGCCGTCGAGCGCGTCAGCGAGGAGCTGTCCAAGCTCGCCAAGGACGTGGAGACCAAGGAGCAGATCGCCTCCACCGCCTCCATCTCCGCCGCCGACCCCGAGATCGGCTCGCTCATCGCCGAGGCGATGGACAAGGTCGGCAAGGAAGGCGTCATCACCGTCGAGGAGAGCAACACCTTCGGCCTGGAGCTTGAGCTCACCGAGGGCATGCGCTTCGACAAGGGCATGACGTCGATGTACTTCGTCACCGACTCGGACCGCATGGAGGCCGTGCTCGAGGACCCGTACATCCTGGTCGTCAACTCCAAGATCTCGGCCAACAAGGACCTGCTGCCGCTGCTCGACAAGGTCGTGCAGTCCGGCAAGCCGCTCCTGATCATCGCTGAGGACGTCGACGGCGAGGCCCTGGCCACCCTGGTGGTCAACAAGATCCGCGGCCTGTTCCGCTCCGTGGCCGTCAAGGCCCCGGGCTTCGGTGACCGCCGCAAGGCCATGCTCGGCGACATCGCCATCCTGACCGGTGGCCAGGTCATCGCCGAGGAGCTCGGCCTCAAGCTGGAGAGCACCACGCTCGACCAGCTCGGCCGCGCCCGCAAGGTCGTCGTGACCAAGGACGAGACCACCATCGTCGACGGCGCCGGCGACCCCGACGCCATCTCCGGCCGGGTCAACGAGATCCGCGCGGAGATCGAGCGCACCGACTCCGACTACGACCGCGAGAAGCTCCAGGAGCGGCTGGCCAAGCTCGCCGGTGGTGTCGCCGTCATCAAGGCCGGCGCCGCGACCGAGGTCGAGCTCAAGGAGCGCAAGCACCGCATCGAGGACGCCGTTCGCAACGCGAAGGCGGCCGTCGAGGAGGGCATCGTCCCCGGCGGTGGCGTGGCGCTGCTGCAGGCGGGTGCCAAGGCGTTCGACAAGCTGGAGCTGTCGGGCGACGAGGCCACCGGTGCCGCGATCGTGCGCAAGGCTCTGGAGGAGCCGCTCAAGCAGATCGCCGTCAACGCCGGCCTCGAGGGCGGCGTCGTGGTGGAGAAGGTCCGCAACCTCACGCCGGGTGAGGGCCTCAACGCCGCCACGGGCGAGTACGTCGACATGTTCGCCTCGGGCATCATCGACCCGGCCAAGGTGACGCGCTCCGCGCTGCAGAACGCCGCCTCCATCGCGGCGCTCTTCCTCACCACCGAGGCCGTCATCGCCGAGAAGCCGGAGAAGAACCCCGCCGCTCCCGCCGGTATGCCCGGCGGCGGCGACATGGACTTCTAAGTCCTTCTCGCAGCACTCTCACGCACCATCAAGGGCGGCCTGTCCAGCACTGGACGGGCCGCCCTCGCGCGTTCAGCGGGTTCAGTCCTTGATGACGGCGTCGCGGGGGCCGCCGTACAGCGGGTTGCGGTCGTAGCGCTGCTTCGAGACGCACAGCCAGACCTCGCCCTTGCGGATGTCCATGGCATCCCAGACCACCCAGTCGTCGCCGACCGTGGCAAGAGGGCTGGTCCGGGCCTGAAGGTGCCTTTCGCCGAGGCCGTCGGGGCCGGACATGACCATGAAGGTGACCTTCAGGCCGCGCTTCCGCAGCTCCGGAAGCACCACGGCGACGGTCTTCTCGTCGACCCGGTAACCGGCGAGCGAGCCGCCCCTGGTGGTCGCCAGGCGCAGCCCGTTGCCGTCGACCTCCTCCAGCGGGGGCCGGTCGGGGATGAACTCGCAGGGCTTCACCGGGTCCTTCATGAGGATGGTGCTGGTGCTGCCGCCTCCGTCGGGGCGCGGGGTGATGGTCCAGACGAAGGTCTCGCCGGGCCGGAACAGCCGGGTGTCGATGCGCATCTGCCAGCCGCCCTTCTCGCCCGGGATGTTCGCGGGCACGGAGTAGAGGCCGGAGGGAATGTCCTGCACGTGTTCCGCGCGCGGCTCCCTGCACCGCTTCCCCTCGGGCACGTAGTCCACGATGGCCGGGACGCCGAGCTCCTCCAGCCGCCTCCTCAGCCCGTCGGCGTCGTCGAAGTCCCGGACCTGGATGGTGACGATCCCGCGCTCGTCCTTGGTGACGGCGTAGGAGGCCGTCACGCCGCGGCCTTCCTCCACCAGGCTGGGGCCGACGACGATGCCTCCGGCCAGGGCCGCCGCGACGGCGAGCCCGGCGGCCAGCCGTCCGAACCCGCGCCGGCGCCCGCGCGTCGGTGAGTGCCCCGCGACCGAGCGCCCTGCGGCAGGCGCCCCCGCGACCGGGTTCTCCGCGAGCGCGTTCTCCGCGATCAGGTCCTTTGCGGCCGGGTCTTCCGCGAGCACGTCTCCCGCGGCCGGGCCCGCGAGGATGGAGGCCAGCAGCGTCCGGGCCCCCGCGCCGGACGGGTCGGCACCGGGCGCAGCTGGCTCGACCCGGGCCAGCGCCGCCGTCAGGGCGTCGATCTGGTCCCTGCCCCGCGTCGTGTCCTTGGTCATTTCCTTCACCGTGGCCTCTCCGCCGGGAGGAGCCGGCTCGTCGTCGTGATGGGGAGGTCCGCCTCCGCGAGCGCGCGTGCGAAGCGCTTGCGCGCGCGGTGGAGCCGGACGCGTACGGCGTTGCGGGTCAGGCCGAGCACCGTGGCGATCTCCTCCCGGCCCAGGCCCTCCCAGGCGACCAGCGACAGCAGCTCGCGGTCGTCGTCAGGCAGGCTCCGGAACGCCTGGGCGATCGCGGCCAGCTCGACCCCGCTGTCGGGCCGCCCCCCGTACAGGTCGGCCATCTCGGCGTCGAGCCGGGGGTTGCGCGCCTGGCGGAGGTGGCCGGGCCCGCCGTCGCCGCTCCGCGGGCGGCCGGTACGGCGCCCGTCGACCCGGCGGTGGTTGGCCAGGACCTTGCGCGCCACGCCGAACAGCCACAGCGTGGCCTGCTCGCCCTCGGGCAGCTCGTCCACACGCCGCCAGGCGACGGTGAAGGTATCGGCGACCACGTCCGCCGCGTCCTGCGGCGAGTCGCAGCGGCGCGCGGCATAGGCCGTGATCTGGCCATATGTCGCTTTGTAGACGGCCTCGAATCTGGCCGTCCGTGTGTCATGCACGGGCGGTTCCCATGACAGGCTTCCTTTGCCGGCAGTAGGTACGGACACCTCCCTCTATGTAGGGAAAACGCCGATCATTACCGGCTGCCGGGAAGGCGGGAAGGCGGGAAGGCGGGAACCGCACATGACGTCGGGCCCGGTCTCCGCGGCGCGGTGGAGCGGCGGACGGCTCCACCGTGGCGGGACGAGGCAGGCGGGCGTGCTCAGGAGCGCGGTTCGGGGAGGCAGGGGCGTGTTCAGGAGCGCGGTTCGGGGAGGCAGAGGGCGTTGCTCAGGGGCGCAGTTCGGGAGGGAAGCCGGTCCAGCGGAGCTCCTCCGGCAGATGCGCGGTGTCGTTGAAGAACAGCACCGACGCCGGCCTGCCCGGCGTGTACCTGATGAGGGTCAGCGCCGCGTTGCAGTGGTTGAGGCCGAACCAGCGCCACCGGGGCGCGTCGAGCGCGGCCCGCACGAGCCAGCCGATCAGGAAGGCGTGGGTCACGACCAGCTCGTGGCGGGGTTCGTCCCCCGCGACCGGGCCGGTGAACCGGTGGATCGCCGCCCGTGCCAGCGCCGCGCCGTGCGCGCGCTCCTCGTCGGTGACCTCAGCCAGGAAGCCGAGCACCCGATCGACCGCCTCCGGCGGCAGCTCGTCCTTCTCCGGCACGTGCGGGACGTAGTCACCCGCCTCCTCCGCCATCCGGACTGGCACCCCGTCCAGCCGCTCACCGACCAGTCCCGCGGTCTGCGCCGCCCGGGGCAGCGGCCCGTGGTGGACGGCCGAGAGCGGCACGTCGCGCAACCGCTCGCCCAGCAGCACCGCCTGGCGACGGCCGGCCACCGTCAGCTCGCTCTCGTCCGGCGAAGCCTCTCCGTGCCGGGCGAGGTAGAGAAAGCGTGTGGCCGTGGCTGTCATGGGGCGGAATCCTCCATGGGTGCGTCTGAGTCGTTGGTCGAACAGGACGGGCACCACGGAGGTGGCCCACGAGGCGCCGTCACGGCGCCTCGCCACGTGCGGGTCAGAGGCCGTCTTCCTGGAGGCCCTCGGCCACGGTCGGCGGGTGGCGGCCTGCCGGGCTTCGCCGTACAGGATGGGGGTCTTATCTGCCGTGAAGACCGAGAACACCGTGAAGACCGTGAAGACCGAGAACACCGAGAACACCGAGAAGACCGTGGAGGCAGAGAAGACGGCCGTGAAGGGCGGTCAGACGCCGTAATGGGGGACGAGGTGGCCGCGGGCGAGCGTGTTGGCCGTGATGTTGAAGCCGACCACCGCCGGGCTGGCGTCCTCGCCCACCTCCAGGCTGTCCACGCTCAGCGCGTGGACCGTGTAGACGTAGCGGTGCGGGTCTCCCGGCGGGGGAGCGGCGCCGCCGTACTCCCTGGTGCCGTAGTCGTTGCGGGCGTGCCTGGCGCCCTGCGGCAGGCCCTTGAACTCCGGGCCCGTGCCGGCGCCCGTGGGCAGCTCCGTGACCGAGGCCGGGATGTCGAACAGCACCCAGTGCCAGAAGCCGCTGCCCGTCGGCGCGTCCGGGTCGTAGCAGGTGACGGCGTAGCTGCGGGTCCCGTCCGGCGCGCCGGACCAGCTCAGCGCGGGCGACAGGTTCTGGCCGGTCATGCCCCAGTCGTTGAAGACGTGGAGGTCTCCCAGCCTTTCGCCGTCGGTGATGTCGTCGCTGCGCACCTGGAGCGCGGGGACCGACGGCAGGTGTTCGTGCGGCAGAGGTGCGGGCACGGTGTCCTCCTTGCTTGGCGGCCTTGAGAGGTCTCTCCGGACATCCTAGAAGCGCCCGTCCCGCCCCGATCACCGCCGCGGGCCCCGGTCAGGTCGTGGCGCGGTCAACCAGCTCCTGCACCCGTTCGGGCGAGTAGATGCCGTCCACCAGGAGCTGGGCGAGCCCGAGCACCCCCGCGCGCGGGTCGAGGCCGCTGCGGACGATCTGCAGGTTGCGCGTGGCGAGCGGCAGCGACCGCCGGTAGACGATCTCCCGGATGCCGGCGAAGAGCTGCTCGTCGGTGTGGGCGAGCTGGCCGCAGACCGCGATGACCCGCGGGTTGAACAGGTTGACCATGTCGGCGATGGCGCCCCCGAGGATGCGGGCGGCCCGCCGGGCGAGCCGCACCGCGACCGGGTCGCCGCCGCGGATCAGGCGCACGGCGTCGTCCACGGTGGCGACCTCCCGGCCCTGCTCCCGCAGGTCGCGCACCAGGGCCCAGCCGCCGGCGTACGCCTCCAGGCAGCCGGTGTTGCCGCACCGGCACGCGGGCGGCTCGCTCACGTCGTCGACCGTGACGTGGATGTGGCCGACGTCGCCGGCCGCACCGTCGGCGCCCCGGTGCACCTGCCCGCCCGCGATCAGGCCGGTGCCCACGCCGGTGCCGATCTTGATCATGAGGAGGTGCGGGACGCCGGGGTAGCACAGGCGCTGCTCGCCGTACGCCATGGCGTTGACGTCCTTGTCGACGAGTACGGGGCAGGAGTACTGGCCGGCGAACCAGCCGGGGATGTCGAAGCGGTCCCAGCCGGTCATGATCGGTGGGCTGATCACGCGTCCGGACGTGAAGTCGACCGGCCCCGGCACGTCGAGCCCGATGCCGAGCACCGCGTCGGGCGTCTGGCCGGCGTCGTCCAGGACCTCGGCGAACAGCTTGTCCACGATCGTGAGGATGCTCTGCGGGCCCGAGGTGACGTCGGCGCGGGCCTCCCGCTCGATGCGGACGTTGCCGCCGAGGTCGCACACGGCGGCCCGCAGCGCGGTGGCGCCGATGTCGGCGACGAGCAGCACGCCGCGCTCGCGGTTCACCACGAACTGGCCGGCCGGGCGGCCGCGCGTCCTAGCCTCCTCCGGGCCCGGCACCAGCAGGCCGGCGGCGAGCAGCCCGTCGAGGCGCTGGTTGACCGTGGTGCGGGAGAGGCCGGTCAGGCGCACCACGTCGGCCTTGGTCAGCCCGTCGGGCTCGTCGCGGAACAGACCGAGGATCTCGCCGCTGCTCACCCCCATCCTCGGTGCGATGGGGCCTGTGGTCGTCATAGCACCACTGTAGCTATGACGGTGACTGCTCGTAAGTCAAGCATGTTTCGTCAGAAAAAGTCGAAAGAAGGGTTGTCAAGCGTTAGAAGCGGGGATTACGGTCTGGACACCAACGCGGAAAGGGACAACCGATGTATGCCAACGCCAGAGGCCGTCGCGTGGCGGCAGTCGGTGCGATCGCGGCCGCCGGCGCGCTCGTACTGGGATCGTGCGGCTCCGGCCCGGCCACCCGAACCGTGGTCGGCGACACGCAGGCCGCCGCCGAAGCCGAGCCTCAGAACATGGCCGCGGTCATCAAGGGCCTCGACAACCCGTTCTTCCAGACGATGAAGCAGGGCATCGACGACCAGGCCCACACCGCCGGGGTGTCCGTCACCGTTCAGGCCGCCAACGCCATCACCGACACCACCGGGCAGGCGGACAAGCTCAACGGCCTGGCCGGCCAGGACTTCTCCTGCTACATCGTCAACCCGATCTCCGGCACGAACCTCATCCAGGGCCTCGCCAAGCTGTCCGCGCTCAACAAGCCCATCGTCAACATCGACAGTCCCGTCGACCCGACGGCGGCCAAGAGCGCGAACGTCAAGCTCGCCACGTACGTCGGCACCGACAACAGGGCGGCCGGCAAGATGGCCGGGCAGCGGATGACCGAGCTGCTGCCCTCCGGCGGCCCGGTCGCGGCCATCGGCGGCATCGCCGGCGACGTGACCAGCGGCGCCCGGATCGAGGGCTTCCAGCAGGGCATCGGCCCGAACCTCAAGGTGGTGCAGACCGTCGCCGCCGACTGGGACCGGCAGACCGCCCTCACCGCCGCCACCAACGTGCTGCGGGCGCACCCGGACCTGGCGGGCTTCTTCGTCGCCAATGACGACATGGGGCTCGGCGTGTCCCGCGCCATCGCCGACGCGGGCAAGACCGGCAAGGTGAAGGTCATCAGCGTCGACGGCATCAAGGACGCGCTGGAGGCGGTCAAGGCGGGCACGCTGGACGGCACCGTCGCCCAGTACCCGTACACCATCGGGATGATGGGCGTCGAGGCGTGCCAGGCCGCCGTGAGCGGCAAGAAGCTGCCCGCGGGCGTCGCGGCCCCGGTGGAGCTCGTCACCAAGGACAACGCCGCGCAGGCGCTCGCGTCCACGCCCAAGCCGTTCGGACCGTACAACGATCCGTTCAAGGCTCTCACCAAGTAGCCGCGACGCATCCGCGGAGGAGAGACCTTCATGACCAACACCACCACGCTGAGGGCCGGTGAAGGACAGAACTGGTCCCACCGGCTGAAGGACGCCGGGTTCTGGGCGGAATGGGCCGCCCTGGTCGGGCTGATCGTCCTGGTGATCGTCTTTCAGGCGCTCAACCCGACGTTCCTCAGCCCCGGCAACATCGCCTCGATGCTCGTGGCCGCGGCCATCCTCATCATCCTGGCGGTGGGGCAGACGTTCGTGATCGCCACCGCGGGCATCGACCTGTCGATCGCCTCCGTGATGACGCTCGGCGCGGTCGTCTTCGGCCAGGCGTACGCGGCCGGGCTGGGGATAGGGATGGCGTCGCTGCTGGCCGTGGTCGCCGCGGCGGTGGCCGGCGCCGTCAACGGGATCATCGTCGCCTGGGGGAAGATCGCGGACTTCATCGTGACCCTCGGCATGCTGTCGGCCGCCTCCGGGCTCGCCCTGATCCTGTCCGACGGCAAGCCGGTGACCGTCATCGACCCGCTGCTCCTGCGCCTGTCCACGAGCGGCATCGGGATCTTCGGCTGGTCGTTCGTCATCGCGCTGGTGGTCGCCGTGGTGGCACACGTGGTGCTCTTCCACACCCGCTTCGGCACCCACCTGCTCGCCACCGGCGGCTCGCCCGAGTCGGCGACGGCCATGGGCATCAGCACCGCCCGCATCAAGATCGCCGTCTACCTGATCAGCGGCCTGCTCGCCGGGCTGGGCGCGATCCTGCTGGTCGGCCGGATCGGCGCGGCCGAGCCCGCCGCCAACACGGCCTTCCTGCTCAACTCGGTGGCCGCGGTGGTGCTCGGCGGGGTCAGCCTCTTCGGCGGCCGGGGCACCATCATCGGGCCGATCTTCGGTGCCCTGCTGCTGATCGCCCTGGTCAACGGGCTCACCCTGCTCGGCGTCTCGCAGTTCTACCAGCCGCTCGCCGTCGGCATCGTCGTGGTGCTGGCCGCGCTCCTCATGAGGTTCCAGAAATGACCGACCAGCAGCAGAACGGCCGGCTCCAGCCCGGCGTGCTCCTTGCCTGCGAGGACGTGTCCCTGTCCTTCGGCAACGTCCGAGCCCTCGTCGACGTCTCGCTCACGCTGCGGCCCGGCGAGATCACCGCGCTCGTCGGCGACAACGGCGCGGGCAAGTCGACGCTGGTCCGCTGCATCTCCGGCATCCACCGGCCGGACAGCGGAAGCATCGCCTTCGACGACCGCCTGACGGACTTCCACTCGCCGGAGGACGCCCGCGAGGCGGGGATCGAGACCGTCCACCAGAACCTGGCCCTCGTCGAGGACCTCACGGTGTGGCAGAACCTGTTCCTCAACCGCGAGCTCGTCCGCAAACTCGGCCCCGTCGCCGTGCTCGACCGGCGGGCCATGCAGTCCCGGGCCCGCGAGATGGTCTCGGCGCTCGCCGTCAACGTGCCGGCCGTCGGGTCGCGCGTCCGGCGGCTGTCCGGCGGGCAGCGCCAGGCCGTCGCCATCTGCCGGGCCGCCGGCTTCAGCTCCAAGCTCGTCATCATGGACGAGCCCACGGCGGCGCTCGGCGTCCAGGAGACGGCCCGCGTCGAGGAGCTCGTCTTCCGGCTGCGCGACGAGGGACACGCCGTACTGATCATCAGTCACAACTTCGCCCAGGTCATGCGGCTCAGCGAGCAGGTGTGGGTCATGCGCGCCGGCCGCTGCGTGGGCGGGCGGCGCACCGCCGAGACCACCGGCGAGGAGATCGTCGGCCTGGTCACCGGCGCGATCGGCTCCTGAGAACATCCACCGAACGAAAGAAGGCATGCTCCGATGGCCACCGACAACCCGGCCAACCCGATCGGCGTTCACGCCCTGGTATGGGTCGGCGACACGAGTCCAGCCTCGCTGGACCTCGCCATCGGCAAGACCAAGGCCGCCGGGTTCGACCTGCTGGAGATCTCCCTGCACGACTCGGCGAACCTCGACGTCGCGGCGGCGCGCGAGTCGCTGCGCTCCGCCGGCCTGGGTGTGGCCTGCTCGCGCGGCCTCGCCTTCGACGCCGACGTCTCCAGCGACGACCTCGCCGTGGTCGAACGCGGCGAGAAGCTGCTGCACGACTCCCTCGCCGTCACGCGCGGCCTCGGCGGCACGCACTTCACCGGCGCCCTCTACAGCGCGCTGGGCAAGTACGGCCACCCGCTGACCGAGGCGGGCCGCCGCAACGTGGTGTCGGTGCTGCGCCGCCTGGCCCAGGAGGCCGCCGAGGAGGGCATGACGCTCGGTCTGGAGATCTGCAACCGGTACGAGACCAACGTGGTCAACACCGCCCGCGACGCGCTCCGCCTGGCCGACGACATCGGCGAGGACAACGTGCTCATCCACCTCGACACGTACCACATGAACATCGAGGAGGAGGATCTCGTCCGGCCCGTCCACGAGGTCGGGGACCGGCTAGGTTACGTCCATGTGGGTGAGAACCATCGCGGCTACCTCGGGTCCGGGCACATCGACTTCACCGCGTTCTTCCACGCGCTGGGCGACATCGGCTACCAGGGGCCGATCACGTTCGAGTCGTTCTCCTCGGCGGTCGTGATGCGCGGCCTGTCCAACGACCTGGCCATCTGGCGCAACCTGTGGACGGACGGGGAGGACCTGGCCCGCCACGCCCGCGCGTTCATCGGCGGCCAGCTCCACGCGAGCCGCGCCCGATGACCCTCGACGACCTGGCGGACCGGGCCCGCTCCCTGGTCCGGGGCGGCGGACGCGCGCTGCTCGGCATCACCGGCGGGCCCGGAGCGGGCAAGTCGACGCTCGCCGAGCACCTGGTGAGCGCGCTGCGGCAGGCGCCGCCCGCCGGCCGGCCGCCCGAGTGGGTGGCGCACGTGCCGATGGACGGCTTCCACCTGGCCGACGTGGAGCTCGACCGGCTCGGGCGGCGCGACCGCAAGGGCGCTCCCGACACGTTCGACGCGGCCGGCTACGCGGCGCTGCTGCGCCGGCTGCGCGAGGACGAGGACGAGGTGGTCTACGCGCCCGCGTTCGAGCGGGACCTGGAGCAGCCGGTCGCGGGCAGCATCCCCGTGCCCCGGGCCGCCCGGCTCGTCATCACCGAGGGCAACTACCTGCTGCTCGACGAGGGCGACTGGGCGCGGGTGCGGCCCGGTCTGGACGAGGTGTGGTACTGCGCGCTCGACTCCACGGAGCGGGTGCGCCGGCTCGTCTCCCGCCACACGCGGTTCGGCAAGGAGCCGGAGGCGGCCGTGGCCTGGGTGATGGGGACCGACCAGCGCAACGCCGATCTGATCGCCACCACCCGGGACCGCGCGGACCTCGTCGTCCCCGACCGGCTGCTCCGCTCGATCGGGAGGGACCCGATCGGGAACGACCCGATCAGGTGATCGGGAACGACCCGATCAGGGCCGACTCGGTCGGCGACGACCCGGGCGGGGCCGGCGTCAGGCCGTGAGCTGCGCCGGCAGCGGCTTGCCGTGGACGACCGTCAACGAGGTGACCGCGCGGGTCAGCACCACGTACAGCCGTGCCAGCCCCCGCGGCTCCGCCTCCACGATATCGGCCGGCTCCACCACGATCACGTGGTCGTACTCCAGACCCTTGGCCAGCGTCGCGGGCACCACCAGCAGCCGGTGCTCCTCGGTCGAGTCGGGCCCGAGGACGGCGTGGGCGAGGCCGGCTTCCGCCAGCGCTCCCGCCGCCTCGGCCACCAGGGCGTCGGGCGCGATGAGGCCGATCGACCCCTCGCGGCCGAGCGCGTCACGGACGGCCGTGACGAGGTCGCCGCCCTGCCGTACGCTCAGGGAGCCCGCGCCGGGACGCAGCGAGCGGGGCGCGGCCAGCCCGGGCGCGATGGAGGGCAGCAGGCGGGCGGCGTAGTCGAGCACCTCGCGAGGCACCCGGAAGCCGAGGGTCAGCTCCGTGACCTCGCCCTCCTGCCCGAGGTGCGCCAGCACGGCCTCCCACGTGGTGGCCGACCAGGGCGTGGTGCCCTGGGCCAGGTCGCCGAGGACGGTGGCCGAGCCGTTGCGGCAGCGGCGGCCGAGCGCGCGCAGCTGCATCTCCGACAGGTCCTGGGCCTCGTCCACGACCAGGTGGCCGAGCGACGGCGTGCGCTCCATGAGGTCGGCGAGCTCGTCGAGCAGCGCGGCGTCGGCCGCCGACCACTTCGCCGACTTCCATCCCCGGTACGGCTTGGGCCAGAGCAGCCGCTGCTGCTCCTCGGGCGACAGGTCGGCCTTGGCGGCGCGGGCCAGGAACTCCGGGTCGGACAGCAGCCGGAAGAGCACCTGCTCGGGCGTCAGCTTGGGCCAGACCGCGTCGACGAGCTGCCGCACCGGCTTGGAGCGCGCCACCGCGTCCTGCACCCGGTCGTCGGGCGACTCGCCCCGCTGCTCCATGCGGACCAGCACCTGGTGCGCGAGGCGCTGCGCCAGCGCGGCCCGGCCGGGCGCGTAGCGGGTCGTGCCGCGCAGGGAGGCGACGATCTCGCGGACCTCGTGGTCGGCCACCCGGAAGCGGTAGGCGCCCTTGGTGAAGACCACGCCCTCCTCGGGCTTGACGACGTGCAGCCACAGGGCGCGGTGGAGGACCTTGGCCATGCGCGCGTCGCCCTTGAGCGCCGCCACCTCGGGGTCCTCGGGGGTGGCGTGCTCGCCGAGCAGCCCGGCGACCGTCGTCTGGTCCACCTTGACCTCGCCGAGCGCGGGCAGCACGGAGGAGATGTAGGACAGGAACGCCCGGTTCGGCCCGACGATCATCACGCCGGACCGGGCCAGCCGCTCGCGGTGGGTGAACAGCAGGTAGGCGGCCCGGTGCAGGCCCACGGCCGTCTTCCCGGTGCCGGGCGCCCCCTGGACGCACACGGTCTGGGCCAGCGTGGAGCGGACGATCTCGTCCTGGTCGGGCTGGATCGTGGCGACGATGTCGCGCATCGGGCCGGTGCGCGGGCGCTCGATCTCGTCGGTGAGGATCCGGGACGGCCCGATCTCACCGCCCTCGGCCAGCGGCTCGTCCTCGTACGCGGTCAGCGCGCCGCCGTGGTAGCCGAAGCGGCGCCGCCGTACGACGCTCATGGGCTCGGCGGGACTGGCCTGGTAGAACGCGCGGGACACCGGCGCCCGCCAGTCGATGACGAGGGGGCGGCTGGTGCCGTCGTGGACGTGGCGGCGGCCGACGTAGATGGTGGAGGGCAGGTCGTCGCCGCCGGCGCGGTCGAGGCGGCCGAAGAACAGCGGAGTGTCGGGGTGGTCGGCCAGGGCGGCCACCCGCTGGTCGAGCAGGCCCTGGAGGACTTGCTGGGAGACCCAGTCGCCGGCCGCGTCGGCCGACAGGGACTGGGCATGGGTGCGCATCGCGCGCAGCGCCGTCCGCGACTCGGCCAGGTGGGCCTGCTCGGCGGCGAGCACGTCGGCGGGGGCGTCGGGTATGTCGGGGGCGAGCTGGTGTGCGGGCATGCGAAAGCGCCTCCCTGAGGAGCGTCGGCGGTGGTGGTGGTGATGCAAGGTAGCGAGCCGGACAGTTTAGTGGGGGCTCCGGCATGCTTCCAATGGATTTACCCGGGGTAGGCACAGGGCGTGGGACGCGTTCAGCTTCGCTTCTCGCCGATCATCCCGACCATCGCCAGCTTCCTGCTGGCCGCGTTGTGGGGATTGTCGGTGTTCGCCGGTTGGGGCATGGAGGCGTTCTGCTCGGGCGGCCGGTCCGAGGTCTGCACGCAGCGGCTGGACGCGGTCTCGACGGTGTCGGGACTGTTCGCGGTCCTGGCGGCGTGCTGCACGGCCGGGGCGTGGCTGATCCCGACGACCAGGCGTGATTCGCGCGCGTTCGCCTGGCTCATGGGGGCAGGTGTGGCGGCCTGGATCGCCGCCGAGGGAGTGCTGTTCCTGGGCGGCATGCTGGCCGGGTAATCAACCTGGAAGAAGGCTGGCAAAACTAAGAAATTGGGGCATATCAGGTGGGTTTGCCCGATCATGGGGGTATGTCGCCAGCGGTTCGGCTACGGCGGCGGATCGCACGCAGAGGGGGGTGGTTCGATTGTCGACGGCCCGCGGAGTCTCGTGGACGTGACGGACACCGGTGCCCGGCCGCGCAGCGGCCGGGTCATCAGCCGGTGAGGCCGGTGAGTCCGGTGAGCCTCACACCCCGCCCAGCACGTCGTCCGCGTCGATGATCTGGTACGCGTACCCCTGCTCGGCCAGGAACCTCTGGCGGTGCGCCGCGAACTCCTGGTCGACCGTGTCGCGGCTGACCACCGTGTAGAACCGCGCCCCGCCGCCGTCGGCCTTGGGCCGCAGCACCCGGCCGAGCCGCTGCGCCTCCTCCTGGCGCGAGCCGAACGTGCCCGACACCTGGATCGCCACCGCCGCCTCCGGCAGGTCGATCGAGAAGTTGGCCACCTTGGACACCACCAGCACCTGGATCTCCTTGTCGCGGAACGCCTGGTAGAGGCGCTCGCGCTCCTTGATCCTGGTCTCGCCCTTGATGACCGGCGCGTTGAGGTGCTCGCCCAGCTCGTCGAGCTGGTCGATGTACTGGCCGATGACCAGCACCTGCTCGCCCAGGTGACGGCGGACCAGCGCCTCGGTGACCCGCGTCTTGGACGGCGTCGTGGCGCAGAAGCGGTAGCGCTCCTCCGACTCGGCCATCGCGTACGCCAGCCGCTCCTCGTCGGAGAGCGTCACCCGCACCTCGACGCAGTCGGCCGGGGCGATCCAGCCCTGGTTCTCCATCTCCTTCCACGGCGCGTCGTAGCGCTTCGGCCCGATCAGGGAGAAGACGTCGCCCTCGCGGCCGTCCTCGCGCACGAGCGTCGCGGTCAGGCCGATGCGGCGGCGGGCCTGGAGGTCGGCGGTCATCCGGAAGATCGGCGCGGGCAGCAGGTGGACCTCGTCGTAGACGATCAGGCCCCAGTCGCGCGCGTCGAACAGCTCCAGGTGGCTGTAGACGCCCTTCCGGCGGGTCGTCATCACCTGGTAGGTGGCGATGGTGACCGGCCGGATCTCCTTCTTCGAGCCGGAGTACTCGCCGATCTCGTCCTCGGTGAGCGAGGTCCGCTTGATCAGCTCCTGCTTCCACTGGTGGGCGCTCACCGTGTTGGTGACCAGGATCAGCGTCGTGGCGCGGGCGTGGGCCATGGCCGCCGCGCCGACGATGGTCTTGCCGGCGCCGCAGGGCAGCACCACCACGCCGGAGCCGCCGTGCCAGAACGCGTCGGCCGCCTCCTGCTGGTAGGGCCGCAGGTTCCAGCCGTCCTGCGCCAGGTCGATCGGGTGGGCCTCGCCGTCCACGTAGCCGGCCAGGTCCTCGGCCGGCCAGCCGAGCTTGAGCAGCGCCTGCTTGACGTTGCCGCGGTCGCTCGGATGGACGGCCACCGAGTCGGCGCCGAGCCGCTCACCCAGCATCGGCTGGATCTTCTTGGAGCGCAGCACCTCCTCCAGCACGGCCCGGTCGCTGGAGGTCAGGACCAGGCCGTGGACCGGGTCCTTCTCCAGGCGGAGCCGGCCGTACCTGGCCATGGTCTCCGCGACGTCGACCAGCAGCGCGTGGGGGACGGGGTAGCGGCTGTGGCTGATGAGGGCGTCGATCACCTGCTCGGCGTCGTGGCCCGCGGCTCGGGCGTTCCACAGCGCGAGCGGGGTGACGCGGTAGGTGTGCACGTGTTCGGGCGCGCGTTCGAGCTCGGCGAACGGCGCGATGGCCTTGCGGCACTCGTCGGCCTTGGCATGGTCGACTTCGAGCAGCAGAGTCTTGTCCGACTGGACGATGAGCGGGCCGTCGTTCACGGACATCCTTCCTCCGGTTGACGCCTATCCAACACATCCGGAGCCCGGAACAGTCCCCGAACGGCGAAAACCGCCGGTCAGTCAGTCCAGGTAGCCGTTGACACCGAGGAGGACGAACACGCCGACGGCGAGCACGAAGCCGAGACCGAACAGGGTCCAGCTCCACGCGAGCATGCCGCGGGCACGGTGCGGCGGGGTGTCGGCGCGCAGCGCGAGCCCGGCCAGGATCGAGCCGGGGATGGCGAGGATGTTGCAGCAGGAGACGATCGACAGCAGGTTCAGGATGAGCGCGACGAGGGCGGCGGCGTTCACCCCGCCGCTCCGGGGCGGCGGCGGGCCGTAGTACGGGCCTGGGCCGTAGCCGGGCGGGGGCAGCTGTCCGTAGGGGCCGCCGTACGGCTCGTACGGCGGCTCGTACGGCGGCTCGTACGGCGGGTGCTGTTCGTACGGCCGGTCGCCCGGCGGGCTCGGGTGGCTCATGTTCACCTCCTAGGAGGTCAACATCTATCACGACATGTCGGTCAGACCACCGGGGAACGCGATCA
Source organism: Nonomuraea sp. 3-1Str (assembly GCF_031570565.1). Classification (NCBI taxonomy): domain Bacteria; kingdom Bacillati; phylum Actinomycetota; class Actinomycetes; order Streptosporangiales; family Streptosporangiaceae; genus Nonomuraea; species Nonomuraea sp. 3-1Str. Next base: position 29,989 of record NZ_JALHBK010000038.1, on the reverse strand, counting down.
GGGCAGGCGGGCGCGCAGGGCCTTGCGGTCCAGCTTGAGCACGCTCGTCACCGGGACCGAGTCCACGAAGACGACCTCGCGCGGGTACTTGACCCGCCCGACCCGCTGCCGCGCCCATGCGATCAGCTCGGCGGCCGTCACCGTGGCGTCCGGCATGAGCTGCACGAACGCCACGACCTCCTCGCCCACGCGCGGGTCCGGGCGGCCGACCACGCCGGACATGACCACCTCCGGGTGCTCGTTCAGCGCGGCCTCCACGTCCCGCGGGAAGACGTTGAACCCGCCCCGGATGATCAGATCCTTCTTCCGGTCCACGACGTAGAGGTAGCCGTCGTCGTCGACGCAGCCGATGTCGCCCGTGCGCAGCTCCCCGTCGGCCAGCGCGGTGCCGTCCGGATCGTGCGCGAGCTCTCCCCAGTAGCCCAGCATCAGCGACTCGCCGCGCACGCAGATCTCGCCCACGTCGCCGCACTCGACCTCCTCACCGGAGGAGTCGCGGATCGCGATCTCGTAGCCGGCCAGCGGCAGGCCGACGCTGCCCGCCCGTCGCCGGCCCGGCGGGTTGAACGTGGTGACCGCGCTGGTCTCGGTCAGCCCGTAGCCCTCCAGGATCTGGGTGCCCGGCATCCGGCGCTCGAACTCCGCCAGCGCCTCGCGCCCCAGCGGGGCCGCCCCGCACGTGAGGAACTTGAGGTCGGGCAGCGGATGCGACTCCAGCGGCTCGGCCAGCAGCAGGTGCAGCATCGCGGGCACGACCGTGCCGTACTGGACGCGCTGCTCGGCGGCCAGCGACAGGAACGCCTTGGGGTCGAACCAGCGCATCAGCACCGCCTGCTGCGGCGTCGTCGCGTGCATCCAGGCGACCGTGACGATCAATCCGTACGCGTGGGAGAGCGGCACCGGCACGATGGCCCGGTCCAGGCCCTCCTGGTGGGACATCTCGAAGGCGTCCCTGGCCACCTGCCAGAGGCCGCGATGGCTGAGCATGACGCCCTTGGCCCTGCCGGTGGTGCCGCCCGTGTACATGAGCGCGGCCAGGTCGCCGGGCTCGCGCGGCACCGGCCCGTGCTCGTCCGCCTCCCGCAGCTCGGCGGTGTCGACGAACGTGCGGACGCCGACGCCGGCCTCCTCCACGGTGGCCAGCAGCTCGGGGGAGGTCACGATGGCGGAGGCGCCGCTGTCGGTCAGGATGTGCCGCAGCTCGGCGGCACCCACCAGCGACACCACCGGCGTCACGACGGCGCCCGCCGCCCACAGCGCCTGGTAGATCACCGCCACGTCCGGCGAGTTGGCCATCATCACGGCGACCCGGTCGCCCGGCCTGATCCCCGCCTCGACGAACCCGCCGCAGACCCGCCGCGCCCGCTCGGCCAGCGCGTGACCGCGGTGCCAGACGCCGTCGTAGAACACCGCGTCGTGGTCGTCGAACCTGTTCCATGCCTCCTCGGCCAGCCGGCCCAGTGTCAGCTCACCCACGGCGCCTCCTCGCCTCGCCCGGCCGGGGGCGCGGTCTTTCGCAACACTCACGGTCTCCAACCTCGCGCGATCATCGTCCCCGAGTCAAGGGTTGTCAGGACAGTCCGGCGACTCCGGTGATGCGGTGCAGGGCGAAGCGGTGCACGGCCGCCCTGGTCTCGTCGTACGCCGTCAGGTAGCCGCCCTCCATCCGGGCGGGTTCGAGAATGCGGGACGTGGCGTTGCCCTGCGAGTCGAGGTAACCGATCCATACGCGGACTCCCTGCTTGATGGCGTCCTGGAGGGCGGTGATGGTGGTCGTCGCCGGGCCGCGCGGGACCGTGCCGCCCGGCGCGGCGACCGGCTCGCGGCGGGAGAGGTGCGCGGCGTCGCCGGCCCGCAGCGCGCGGACGGCCGCCCCCGCCACCTCGGGGTCGAGGCCGTTGGCGACCGGCACGGGCCGGGCCTGGGCCGGGCCCTCGCTGCGCCGGCCGTCGAGCCGGGAGACGATGACGTCGCCGTCCAGCGACTCGGCGACGGGCGCGTACCCCATGGCGCGCAGGGAGTCGACCAGCGCGGCCCGGGAGGTGCGCGAGGCGATGACCGTCGGCGCGAGCCGGCGCAGCCGCAGCGACGCGGAGCGGCGGTCGGCGGTGATCTGGTCGAGCAGGGCCGGGTCGTCGCACCGGACGTACGCGCCGGCCGTGCCCACCCGGATGCGGCCGTGGCGCCGCGCCACGTCGGCGACCAGGTACGACAGCGCCTGCGGCACCGGAGTGGCGGAGTGGCGCTCCAGGGCGGCCAGCAGCTCGTCGGCGCCCTGCCCGGCGTCCAGCGCGCGCCGGACGGAGGCGTCGCTGAACCGGTAGACGGTCGCGCCGCCCTTGGACTCGACATCGGCGGCGAGCGTCATCCAGCGGTTGAGCTCGCTGGTCAGCGGGCCGGGTGCGACGGCGGTGAGGTCGGCCTGGAGGAGGACGTGGTCCACCGGCTCGGGCAGCAGCGGCGCGAGCACGGCGGCCGGATCGGCAGCCGCCTTGGCGGCCTTCCTGGCCCCCGGCTTGTCCGCCGCCTTGTCGGCCGTCTTGTCCGCCGTGGCGCCCTTCGGTGAGCCGGACAGCAGGGCGCGCCCGTGGACGGACAGCACGCCGAGACCGGTCACACCGATCTGCTCGGCCTCGCGCAGCGCGAACTCGACGAGCTGCTCCCGCAGCGGCCCCCGGCGGCGCGGCTGCTCCCAGGCCAGCCGGTCGAGCACCGACTCCCGCGTGGGGGCCAGGCCGGGCGCCGTGGCGAGCACGCCGAGCGCCGCCGCCCGCACCACCGGCGCGGCCGTTCTGCGCAGGTCGGGATGGAGGGCGTTGAGCGGCCGGTCCCGCTCGTCTCGCTCCCCGACCAGGCCGGGCAGGCGGTCCATGTGCAGCCACGTGAGCGCGAGCGTCACCCACCGGTCGGCCGTCGGCCGCACCCGCCACAGGTCGTAGCCGGTGGTCGGCAGCCATTCGCCGTCCACGCCGCCCCCGGTGGCGACGAGCCCCGCCGCGTGCGCGACCTCCACGGCCAGCGCCGCCGTCCACTCGGGCACGTCCAGCTCCGTCGCGGCGCGTTTCATGTCGCGTACGCCGAGCCCGCCGGTGCGCAGCACGCCAGGAGGCGCGACGCTCCAGCGCTCGCACAGCTCCTCTACCACCCGGACGAACGTGAACGCCTGCCCGGCCGCGGTGCGGTCGGCCAGCTCCTGGTCGCGTGCCGTCCCCTCCAGGGCGGGGGGCGTGGCGAGCAGGTCGCGGTGGATCCGGCCGCCGCGCAGGTGCAGGCCCACCTCGCGGGGCAGCGTCACGCTCTCCTCGCCGGTGGCGGCCAGCAGCCCGCGGGCCAGCAGCTCCTCGATGGGGGAGCGGGCCGACTCGACGCTCACCTCGCGGCGCGCGTTGGGCACCCGTCCCGTCGCCGGGCCCCAGGCGAGCTGGTCGAGCGCCGCACGGGCCTCGCCGGAGACCTCCTCGACGAGCTTGCCCGGCTCGGCGAGCGCCACGGCCAGCCGGTCCTTGCCCGTGCCGGTGGTGCCGGGGGCGATGTCGTCGGCCAGCTCGCCGAGCTGCTCGGGCGGGTGGTGCCGGAAGACCTCGGCGACGGGCGGCCCCAGGCCGGCCGGGTCGTCGAGCGCCTTGCGCACGCCGGGGGCCAGGTCGAGCGCGCCGTCGGTGCCGTACACGAGGGCGAGGTCGCGCAGCCGGTCGAGCGCGGCGCTCAGCGCCGGCTCGGGCCCGCCGGCGGCCAGCGCGCGGCCGAGCAGGTCGCGCAGCGCCTCCTTCGGCACCGGCCCGTCCTGTACGGCCAGCGTCTCGACGACGGCCAGGGTGAAGCGGTCGAGGCGGTCGAGGGCCCTGCCGATGGCCGAGGGGCTGCCGGCCCGCGCGGCGAGGCCCTCCAGATGAGCCGGGACGGGAGTGATCAGCTCGGGGCGCGCGGACACGAGCGCCCGCAGCTGCTCGTCGCTGCGGCCCCTGATCCACTCCGTGAACTCCATCGATGCCATGGTATGTCCCCCTGATCGGGGTGCCGGGGCCGCGCGGGCGCTCAGCGGCGGATCGCGGGACCTGGCACGAGGCCCATGGCCAGGCACACCCAGGCCGCGACGAACTGGTCCTTGTCGGTGTGACCCGGCGCGTCGCCGACCGTCTCCTGGAACATCCGGTAGTGGACCACGGCGCCGCCGAGCACGGCCGCGACGCCGCTCCAGTCGACGTCCGCCTCGCCGTACTCCGGTTGCGTGCGGAACCACGTGGTGATGGCGTCGAACATCGGCTGCAGCAGCCCCTCACGCACGACCGCCACCAGCTCGGGGAACTGGCTGAGGTCGCGGAAGAAGACCCGGGTCAGCTCCGACTCCTCGCGCACCTTGGCCAGCCCGGCGCGGCACAGTCGCGACAGCCGTGCCTCCAGGTCGACGGACCCCTCCATGTCGCCCAGCACCGCCAGGCTCTCGGCCACCTGGGTGCGGGTGCGCGCGGCGTGCTCGTTGATCGCCGCGGCGAGCACCTCGTACTTGGACCTGAAGTGGCGGTACAGCCCGCCCGCGCCGGGGGAGAGCCCCGAGGCGGCCTCGATCTCGGCCACCGACGTCGCGGCGTAGCCGCGCTCGGCGAACAGGCGCAGGGCCTCGTCGATGATCCGCTCGCGCGTGCTCACGGCGGGGCGCGTCCCGGTCCTGGCGGGCCCGCTCCCGGCCGAGGCGGCTGGCGATCTGGTCATGTCCTCGGTGACACCTCCGGTGAGGAGCGTAGTCGCGGTGAGGAGTGCGGTCATCACGGCGGGTCGCGGGCGGTCCGGTCCGGACGGCGGCCTCCCCGGGCGCGCGTAAGCGGTCGTCGCTCCGATAAGACAATGGCGTTTCCGCCCATTCCCCACCGTCGCACAACAAGGGCGGTTGTGGGGAACTCTGCGGCGTTTGGCATCCTGCAGCGTGTGATGACTTCGGTGGGTTTCGATCTGGATCTGACATTGGCGGATACGCGTTCCGGTATCGCGGCCGTCTACGACGAGGTGTCGGCGCGGCTGGGCGTGCCGATCGACAGTGACGCCATCGTCACCCGGCTCGGGCCGCCCCTGGAGACGGAGCTGGCGAACTGGTTCCCGGCTGAGGAGATCCCGGCCGTGGCGACGCTGTTCCGGGAGATCTATCCGGAGGTGGCCGTGCCCATGACGACCACCATGGACGGGGCGGCGGAGGCGATCGAGGCCGTGCGGGCCCGCGGGGGCCGGGTCATCGTCGTGACCGGCAAGAACGTCCATGACGCGGTGCGCACGGTCACCTCGCTCGGGTTCGAGGTGGACGAGGTCGTGGGGTCGGTGTTCGGGGCCGCCAAGGGAACGGCTCTCGCGCGCTTCGGCGCCGCCGCCTATGTTGGTGACCATGTCGCCGACATCGAGGCCGCGCGGGCGGGCGGGGCCGTCAGCGTGACGGTCGCGACGGGCCCCTACACGGTGGAGGAGCTGCGTGATCACGGAGCCGATGTGGCGCTGGGAGACCTGACCGAATTCGCCGCCTGGTTCGCGGGCTGGCGCCCTCAGGACGAACTCGTGTAATTGCTCCGTGAATTACCCGGTCGCCCAGGCGCGCTCGGGGGCATAACCTACATCCATTCATCCTTTACGACAGCTCGAACGAGGTCCCTCCTGTGCCGAGTGGCAAGGTCAAGTGGTACGACGCCGACAAGGGGTTCGGCTTCCTCACCCGTGACGACGGCGGTGAGGTGTTCGTGCATTCCTCCGCACTGCCCGCCGGCGCCGGGCCGCTCAAGCCCGGCCAGAAGGTGGAGTTCGGTGTGGCGGAGGGGCGGCGCGGCCAACAGGCGCTCTCGGTCAGGATCCTCGAACAGCCGCCCACGCTCGCCAAGGCCAAGCCCAAGGGCAAGCGGAAGAAGCCGGACGAGATGGTCGTCATCGTCGAGGACCTGATCAAGCTGCTCGACGGCGTCTCGACCTCGTACCAGCGGGGCAAGCACCCCGACGCGGCCCACGCCAAGAAGCTCGCGCAGGTGCTGCGGGCGGTGGCCGACGACCTCGACGACTGAGCAGCGTCAGGCGTGGGGGCCGCGTCAGGCGTCGGGGCCCCGTCAGGCGTTGGGGTTGGTCAGGGGCTTGGTGCGCTCCAGGGTGGTGTCCAGATCGGCGTGCCCGGAGCGACCGGGCCGCCGATGAGGCTGGGCCGGCTCGGCGCCGGGCTGTTCGTCCGTCCGCGTGTCGGTCCCGCCGCCCGTCTCGGCGCTGATCCGTTCGTCCACCGTCCGTAGCCGGCGGCCCCGTCGTACGGCCAGCCAGCCCAGTGTGGCGGTCAGCACGGCGCCCAGCGTCGCGAGCCCCGCCACGCTGCTCTCCGTCAGGGAGAGCAGCAGCCCGACCAGGCCGCCGAACACCCACGCGAGCTGCAGCAGCGCCTCGACCACCCCGAACGTCGACGAGCGCACCTCCTCGCCGATCTCCCGCTGCACGATCGCGTCGAGGGCCAGCTTGCCCAGCTCCTGGGCGAACGCCGTGACCAGCGAGATCGCCACGGCGGTCCACAGGCCGAACAGGACGGCGCTCACGATCGTGGTGACGCTGGTGACGGCCAGCGTGATGAGCACGATCACCTGGGGCGAGTGCCGTCGCGCCCAGTTGGCGGCGACCGCGCCGAGCAGGCCGCCGAGCCCGGCCGCCGCCGCGAGCAGCGCGATCGTCTTCGGCACGTCGAAGAACGGGTCCCGCCCGCCCAGCCACGGCACGCCGCCGTCCTGCACGAGGAAGAGCAGGAAGAACAGCAGGAAGCCGGAGAACAGCCGGATCGCCACGTTGGCCCAGACCGACTCGGCCACGGCCGGGCCCACCTGGAGCAGCGTGCGCCATTTCGGCGCGCGGCCCTGCCCGCCGCCCTCCTCCTCCACCTCCTCCAGGTCGGGCGAGTCGACGTGCCGCGGCAGCCGTACCGCCGAGACCCCCGCGAGGAGGAACACCACCATGGCGACGCGCAGCACCGCGGCGCTGCCCAGCCAGGCGGACAGGCCCGCGCCGACGGGCACCAGCGCGCCCGCCGAGACCAGTGAGAACAGCGCGACCCGGGCGTTGGCCGACACCAGCGTGATGTCGGCGGGCAGCACACTCGGCATGATCGCCGCGCGTGAGACGTTGTACGCCTTGGACAGCACGAGCACCCCGAGCGCCCCGCCGAACAGCGTCACCACGTCGCCCGGCCCCACGGCGGCGGCCATCGCGAAGCACAGCAGGCCGCGCCCGAACAGCGTGCCGGCCATGACGTAACGCCGGCCGGACCGGAAGCGGTCGAGGATGGGCCCGACGAACGGCGCGAGCAGCGCGAACGGCAGCATCGTGATGACCAGGTACAGCGCAACGGGCCCCCGCGCCTCGCCGACCGGCACCCCGAAGAACACCGTGCTGGCCAACGCGACCGTGACCAGCGCGTCGCCCGCGCTGTGGCCCGCGGTCAGCTCGATCAGGCGGCCGAGCCCCGTGCGGCCCGCCCCGCCCGCGTGGGTGAGGCGGCGGGTGGCGCGCCCGGCCCCGCGCACACCGCCGACGGTGGTCAGGCCCGCGAGCCTGACGCCGCGGCCGGTCGCCCTGGCGGCCCTGCCGGTGCCGGAGGCGGTGGCCCGCCCGGCGCGTACCGTCGCGCGGCCGGCGCCGGCCATCCCGCGGCCGACGCGCCGCGAGACCCGCCGCGCCCTGTCCCACCCACCCTCCACGGTTACCAGTCTTACCCGATGGACGCCCGCTCCCGGGCGATCACGGTTCACCGTTGGCCCTTCGCGGGGTCTTCGCCCGCTATCGACATCTTTTGCGGAATTTCGCACTAGGGACGAATAGGGACCGGATTCGCCTTTCCCGTGGCAGGAGCGTGCGGAGAGATCGGCACAGTCGGCACCTTCAGGTCCGGTCATGGGTGAGAATGAAGTGTGAGCGAACAGCACCTTTCGGCGGAGGCGGTCCGATGAGCCGGACCCGGACCCGCGTCTCCGCCCCCGACCAGGCCTGCGTCGCCGCGGTCGACCTGGCGCGCGCCGCCGCGGAGGAGCTCGCGCGGCCGGGCGAGCCCGGCGAGCACCTCGGCCACGAGGCCGAGGGCGACCGCGTCGTCACTCACTACTTCGCCTGCCTCGACCGGGCCTACCGCGGCTGGCGCTGGGCGGTCACGGTCACCCGCGCCTCCCGCGCGAAGAAGGTCACGGTCAGCGAGGCGGTCCTGCTGCCCGGCTCGGGCGCCCTGCTCGCGCCCGAGTGGCTGCCGTGGAGCGAGCGCCTGCGCCCCGGCGACCTCGGGGTGGGCGACCTGCTGCCGACCCCGGAGGACGACGACCGGCTGGCGCCGGGTTTCACCGAGACCGACGAAGACGTAGACCGCCAGATGGTTTTCGAGTACGGCCTGGGCCGGGCACGTGTGCTCTCGGCCGTCGGCAAGGACCGGGCTGCCAGACGCTGGCACTCGGGCGAGCACGGGCCGCACACTCCGATCGCACACGCCGCTCCCGCGCAGTGCTCCACCTGCGGCTTCTACTGGCTGCTCGCGGGCGGGCTCCGGGAGATGTTCGGGGTCTGCGCCAATGAGTACGCCCCCGACGACGGCAAGGTGGTGGCCGCCGACCACGGCTGCGGCGCCCACTCCGAGGCGGCGGTCATGCCGCCGCCGGTCGAGCAGGCCACCCCGATCCTCGACGACCTCGGGTACGACCTGATCGAGGAGGACCGGGCCGAGCAGGGGTCGGTGGACGAGCTGGCCTCCGAGGAGCTGGGCCACTCCTGAGCCCGTCCGGCGGTCGCGACTCCGTGATCGCCGACGGGGCCGGGAGTGTCGGTGAGGGCCGCTAACCTACGGTGGCCCCCTACTCCCAATCAGGATCGTGATCAATGACCGACACCTTCGGCACCGACCGGATGCGGGCCGCCGTGCTCGCCGCCTGGACGGCCTCGCCCGCCCGATTCCGCGAGGACGCCAACGCCGAGGAGGACTTCGCCCTCGGCGGCTACCGCGACCGGCTGATCGTGGAGCTCGCCCAGAACGCCGCCGACGCGGCCCTGCGCGCGGGCGTGCCCGGGGTGCTGCGGCTGACCCTGCGCGACGGCGTGCTGACCGCCGCCAACACCGGTGCGCCGCTCGACGCCACCGGCGTGGAGAGCCTGTCGACGCTGCGCGTGTCCGGCAAGCGGGGCGAGGCGGGCACGGCGGGTCGGTTCGGCGTCGGGTTCGCCGCGGTGGTGTCGGTGTGCGACGAGCCGTCCGTCGGCTCCCGCGACGCGGGCACGGTCCGCTGGTCGCGGACGGAGACGGCCGCGCTGGTGTCCGAGGTGCCCGCGCTCGCCGGGGAGCTGGCCTCCCGCTCCGGCCACGTGCCGCTGCTGCGCCTGCCGTTCACCGCCGCCCCGCTGGAGGTGCCGGAGGGCTTCGACACGCTCGTACGGCTCCCGCTGCGCGACGAGGCGGCGGTCGCGGCGGTGCGGCGCATGCTGGAGGAGACCAGCCCGGCGCTGCCGCTGGGCATGCCCGCGCTGACGGCCATCGAGATCGACCTCGACGGCCAGGTCCGCACGGTGGCCGCCGACGGGTGGCACGTGGTGTCGGAGTCGGGCGAGTTCGGGCCGGAGCAGGTCGCCGAGCTGTTCGGCGACCGCCCCACCGAGGAGCGCGCCCGGCCGTACTGGTCGGTCCGCTGGGCCGTCCCGGTGACGGGCACGGGCGCCGTCGCGTCGGCGGGCACGGGCGCCGCGTCGGCGGGCGCGGGCGGCGTGGAGGGCGACGCCGGGGGCGGGGAGCCGGGACGGCTGCCCGCGACCGTGCCTCCCGTGGTCCACGCGCCGACGCCCAGCGACGAGCCGCTCGACCTGCCGGCGCTGCTCATCGCGTCGTTCCCGATGGCCACCGACCGGCGCCACGTCGCCAAGGGGCCGCTGACCGACTTCCTGGTGGAGCGCGCCGCCGACGCCTACGTCCGGCTGCTGCGGGAGCTGCCGCGCACGCCGAAGCTGCTCGACCTCGTCCCCGCCCTCATGGGCAAGGGCGAGCTCGACGCCCGCATCCGGCGCGCCATCCTGCGCAGGCTCCCCGGCACGCCGCTGCTGCCCGCCCTGTCGGCCCCCGCGCCGGCCGTGCAGACGCCGTCGTTCGCCGACGCCGAGGTGTACGAGCCGGACGCCGAGTGGCGGGTCGAGCATCCGGCGCCGGAGCGCCAGGGCGACGGCTGGGTGGTCGCGGGCAGCGAGGCGGCCGTGGTGGCGGGCTCCGGCGAGCTGCTGGCCGCCGTCGCCGACTTCGTGCCGGGCCTGCTGCCCGCGGGCTGGCCCGCCCGGCACCCGGCCATGGCCTCGCTCGGGGTGCGCCGGGTGGAGCTGGCCGAGGTCGTCGACCTGCTCTCGGGGGAGGCCGTCGAGGGGCGCGAGCCGTCGTGGTGGCGCTCGCTGTACGACGTGCTGCCCGCCGACGACCCCGAGTCGCTCGGCGCGCTGCCCGTGCCGCTGGCCGACGGCCGCCTGGTCCGCGGCCCCCGCGGCACCCTCATCCTCCACCTCGACCTCGCCACAGCCGGAGGCGGCGCCACAGCCGGAGGCGGCGCCGGAGCCGCGGCCGGGCGGACGGGGCTGGACCTCACGCCGCTCGGGCTGCGCATCGTGCATCCCGAGGCCGCTCACCCGGTGCTGCTGCGTCTCGGCGCGGCCGAGGCCACGCCGCGCACCGTCCTGGAGGACCCGCTCACCAAGGCGGCCGTCTCCCAGTCGCTCGACAGCCCCGACCCCGAGCCCGTGGCCCGGGCGGTGCTGTCGCTCGTCGAGGCGGCCGGCCTGGCGCCCGGTGAGGCCCCGTGGCTGGCCGAGCTGGCGCTGCCGGGCACGGACGGCGAGCTGTACGCCGCGGGCGAGCTCATGCTGGCCGACGGCGCGCTGGCCCGGCTCGTCGAGCCCGGCGGCCACCTGGGCGTGGCGTCGGCCGAGCTGGAGGAGACCTACGGCTCGCGCGTGCTGGCCGCCGCCGGAGTGCTCGACGGGTTCGCCGTGGTCCATGACTCCGACGTGCTGCTCGACCACGACGAATGCGACCACGACCTCGACGGCGAGGACGACTGGCTCGACCACGTGATCGACCTGCTGCCCGACCTCGACGTGCCGCCCGTCGTGGCGGAGTTCACGGCGGTGCGCGACCTGGAGCTGGTCGCCGACTGGCCCGCCGCGCTCACGCTGCTGGCCAGGCCGCCGCTGCGGGCCGCGCTGCACCCGCTGCGCGTCGAGGGCGTCGAGGTGCCGTCCTACACGGCGTGGTGGCTGTCCAACCACCCGGTGCTCGACGGGCGCCGGCCGCGCGAGCTGCGGCTGCCCGGCGCCGATCCGCTGCTCCAGGGGCTGTACGCCGACGCTCCGGCCGGGGTCGACGAGGGCGCGCTGGCCATGCTCGGCGTGCGCACCACGCTGGCCGAGCTGCTCGCCTCCCACGGCGGTCCGGAGGAGCTGCTCGACCTGATGGCCGACGAGGCCGTCGAGGTCGATCGGGCCCAGCTCCGGGCGCTGTGGATGGCCCTGGCGGCGGTCGACCCGGCGCGGGTGGCGCCGCCCTCCCACGTGCGGGCGGTGCTGCGCGGCGACATCGTGGTGGCCGCGGCCGACGACGCCGTCGTGGTGGAGGCGCCCGACCTGCTCCAGCTCGTCGTGGAGCGCCCGCTGGTGCTGGCCCCGTACGACCTGGCCGAGGCGCTGTCGGAGCTGCTCGACCTGCCGCTGGCGGGCGAGCTCGCCACCGGCGAGGTCACCTCCGAGGGCGAGACCCGGCCGGTGCCGCCCGAGGTGCGCTCCCTGCTGCCCACGGCGCCCGCCACGTACGTGGAGCACGAGAAGCTCCTGGTCGACGGGGTGGCCTGCACGTGGCGGTTCTTCGAGGGCATGGTCCACTGCACGGGGGTCGAGGGGCTGGCGCGCGGGCTGGCCTGGGCGACGGGGCAGTGGAACGACCGCCTCGCGGTCGCCGCCCTCCTCCGCGACCCGTCCGCCGTCCCCCTCCTGCTCGCCGAGGCCGACCTGTCCTGACGGGCCTCGTCGTCGTCCGCCCTCTGCCCGGCCGGTCGGGCCGGCCGGGGACCGGTGCGTCGGGGCGCCGGTGGGTCAGGTGGCGGGGCAGCTCGTGTCGCGGGCCGGGAGCTTGCCGGTCAGCAGGTACGTGTTGACGTGCTGGGCGACGCAGGCGCTGCCGCTGAGGTACGCGCCGTGGCCCTCACCCTCGTACGTCAGCAGCACGCCCGTCCTGAGCCGGGCCGTGAGGCTGGTCGCCCACCGGTACGGCGTGGCGGGGTCGCCCTTGGCGCCGACCACCATGATGGGGGCCGAGCCCGTGGCGTCGATCCGCTTGGCCCGGTCGTCGCCCGGCACCGGCCAGTGGGCGCACGGCGCGACCGTGCCACTCGTGGCCAGGACGGGGAAGATCTTCTTGATCTTGCGGTTGACCGCGGCGGCCTGGGCGCGGGTGGGCCGCTCGGACGTGTCCGCGCAGGTGATCGCCTGCATGCTGGTGAGCGTGGTGGTGTACGTGCCGTCGGCGCGGCGTCCGGTGTAGGTGTCGGCCAGTGCGAGGAGCATGGTGCCGTCGCCCTTCACGGCGGCGGCGACGGCCTGCTCCAGCAGCGGCCACGAGGCCTTGGCGTACAGCGGGGTGATGACGCCCAGCTGGCCCAGCGCGTGGGTGAGCGAGCGCTTGCCCACCTTGATCGGCTTGTCCCGCAGGCCGTCCACGAAGGTCTCGACGGTCTTCCTCACCTCGGCGGGGTCCTGGCCGAGGTCGCAGCCCTTGGCGACGCAGTCCTTGGCGAAGGCGTCGAAGGACGTCGCGAACCCGGTGGCCTGGATGACGGCCCGGTCCGCGAAGGTGCCCGTGGGGTCGTACGCGGCGTCCAGGACGAGCCGGCCGGTGTTCCGCGGGAAGTGGGTGGCGTAGACGGCGCCGAGCTGCGTGCCGTACGAGAGGCCGAAGTAGTTGAGCTTGGCGTCGCCGAGGGCGGCGCGGATGCGGTCCATGTCACGAGCGGCGTTGATCGTGCCGACGTACGGCAGCACCTTGCCCGAGTCCTTCCGGCACGCGGCCACGTACTTCTTGACCGCCTTGTCGCCGCTCGCGCCGTCGCTCGCGTTCAGGATGGTCTCGACGTCGCCGCCGCAGCGGACGCCGGCGCTGCGCTCGACGCCGCGCGGGTCGAAGCTGACCAGGTCGTAGCGGGTGCCGAGGGCGGCGAACGCGCGGGCGGCCATGGCCAGCGTGTCGACGCCGGAGCCGCCCGGCCCGCCGAAGTTGAAGACGAGGGAGCCGAGCCGGTCGCCGGTGGCCTTGACCCGGATCAGCGCGAGGTCGATCCGCTCGCCGCCGGGCTTGGCGTAGTCGAGGGGCACGGCGAGCTTGCCGCACTGGAGGGTCGGGTCCGGGGCGGCGGGCTTGCCGTCGGGGCCGGTCAGACCGGTGCAGGTCCGCCAGGAGATCGCGCCGGCGGCGCCGGTGGTGGTGGCGGTCGTGGTCGCCGGGGTGCCGCTGGCCGCGCCGCAGACGGTGAGGGCGGCCAGGCAGAGGGCGGAGACGAGGGCGGTGGTCTTCATGCCCATCAGCATGGGCTTGCCGCTCTCGCCCAGGTAGTGGCCGGAAACAGCTCTTCGGGATGACTTCGAGGATCGGCCGGAGATGACGAATGTCAGCTTCTGGTGGTGCGCCTGCGGACGTACCAGAGCCCGGGCAGGCCGAGGAACGCGCCGACGGCGCACGTCCAGATCCACCACTGGTGGTCCGGGCCGGGGCGCAGGACGAGGAGCACGACCAGGGCGACGGCCCACAGGCCGGTGCCCACGGCGATGGTGGCCACGTCGTTGGTCTCGATCGGCTCCGGATCGGGGTGCCACTCCTGTTTCACGTGTCCAGCCTAGCTTCCAATCCGGTCTCGATCCGATTACCAGCACTTTTACCGGAACGCCACTGCTGTCACTCTTCGCGCGTGAGTGACAGAACTACCGCTATCGACAGATTCTTCGCAATCTCCGCACGAGGCTCGACCATCTCCCGTGAGGTACGGGGCGGCCTGGCCACCTTCTTCACGATGGCCTACATCGTCGTGTTGAACCCGATCATCATCGCCAACGGCCAGGACGTCGAGAAGCAGTTCATCGGCGACGGGTCGGCGCCCAACGTGGCGCTGGTGGCCGCCGGGACGGCGTTCGTGGCCGGCGTGATGACGATCCTCATGGGTGTCGTGGGCCGCGTGCCGTTCGCCATGGCGGCGGGGCTCGGGCTCAACACCTTCGTCACCTTCAACATCGCGGGGGTGATGAGCTGGGAGGAGGCCATGGGCCTGGTCTTCCTCGAAGGCGTCATCATCGCCGTGCTCGTGCTGACCGGCTTCCGGGTGGCCGTCTTCAACGCGATCCCCGCCCAGCTCAAGACGGCCATCAGCGTGGGCATCGGCCTGTTCATCGCGTTGATCGGCTTCGTGGACGCGGGCTTCGTCCGCCGGGTCGCCGTCGGCCCGCCGCTGGAGATGGGCATCAAGGGCGCGCTGACCTCCTGGCCGATCCTCGTGTTCGTGGTCGGCCTGCTGGCGACGGCCGCGCTGGTGGCCCGCAGGGTCAAGGGCGCGATCCTCATCGGCATCGTCGGCACGACCGTGCTCGCCGTGATCGTGGAGGCGCTGGCCAAGGCCGGGCCGGCGTCGGCCGACAACCCGGGCGGCTGGCAGCTCAACGTGCCGACCGCGCCGCAGAAGATCTTCGACTTCCACAACCCTCTGACCCTCTTCACCGAGTTCGACCCGTTCGGCGCGTTCAGCCGCGTCTCGGCGCTGCTCGTCGCGCTGCTCATCTTCACGCTGCTCATCACGGACTTCTTCGACACGATGGGCACGATGGTCGGCGTCGGCCGGCAGGCCGGCCTGGTCGGCGAGGACGGCGTGCTGCCCCGCACCCGGGAGATCCTGCTCGTCGACTCGCTCGGCGCGGCGGCGGGCGGCGCCGGGTCGGTGTCGTCCAACACCACCTACATCGAGTCGGCCGCGGGCGTCGGCGAGGGCGCCCGGACCGGCCTGGCCAGCGTCGTCACCGGCGCGCTCTTCCTCGTGGCGATCTTCTTCGCCCCGCTCGTCGAGGTCGTGCCCTACGAGGCGGCCACTCCCGCCCTGGTCGTCGTGGGCTTCCTCATGATGACGTCCGTACGCGAGATCGACTTCAGCGACTACGAGCTGGCCATCCCGGCGTTCCTCACGATCGTGGTCATGCCGTTCACCTACTCGATCTCGAACGGCGTCGGCGCGGGCTTCGTCAGCTACGTGCTGATCAAGGTCGTCCGGGGCAAGGCCAGGGAGATCCACCCCCTCATGTGGGTCGTGTCGGCCATGTTCCTGCTGTACTTCGCGCTGGGGCCCATCAGGGCCCTGCTGGGGGTCTGATCCCCGGTCTGATCCCCGTACGATTTCCCTGCTGACCAGCGACGAGGCCGCCCCTCGCAAGAGGGGCGGCCTCGGTGTATCAACAGGTGAGACACGTAATGAGTTGGAGAAATATCTTGCCCTGCCCTATAGTTAGCAAAGGTAATGAGACGTGCTAATGAAGAACCAGCAACAGACAGATCTGCGCAGCGACGCGGGCCTGGCCTTGGCCCTGCGCGTGTCGCTCGCCCGGCTGACGCGTCGGCTGCGACGCCAGGCGGCGGTGCACACGCTGACTCCCACCCAGTTCGCGACGCTCGCCGCGGTCGACCGGCACTCCGGGATAACGCCCGGCGAGCTGGCCGAGCTCGAGAAGGTGCAGCCCCCCTCGATGACGCGCGTGATCGCCGCACTCGAGGAACGCGGGCTGCTCTCGCGCACCCCGCATCCGACCGACCGGCGCCAGGTGACCGTGACCGTGACCGAGGCCGCCCAGAAGCTGCTGAAGGAGGAGCGCCGCCGCAAGGAGGCGTGGCTGACGCAGCGGCTGAAGGAGCTGACACCCGAGGAGCGGTCGATCCTCAGGCAGGCGGCGCCGATCCTGGAGAAGCTCAGCAGGATATAGAAGGCGAACAACCCGGGACCGGGATGTTCCGGTCGCTCAGATATCGCAACTACCGCATGTTCGTGGCCGGTGGCGCCGTCTCCAACGTCGGCGGCTGGCTGCAGCGCACCGCCCAGGACTGGCTGATCCTGGACCTCACCCACGGCAGCGCGGCGGCGCTGGGAACGGCGACCGCCCTGCAGTTCCTGCCGATGCTCTTCTTCGGCCTGTTCGGCGGCGTGCTGGCCGACCGCTACCCCAAGCGGCCCATCCTCATCGCGGCCCAGTCGCTCATGGCCGTGCTCGCGCTCACCCTCGGCCTGCTGACGATCACGCACTCCGTCCAGGAGTGGCACGTGTACGTCATGGCGTTCGTGCTCGGCATGATCTCCTGCGTGGAGGTGCCGACCCGGCAGGCGTTCGTGGTCGAGATGGTCGGCCGGCGTGAGCTGTCCAACGCGATCGCGCTCAACAGCTCCTCTTTCAACCTGGCCCGCGTGGTCGGCCCGGCCGTCGCCGGTGTGCTGATCTACGTGCTCGGGGGCACGGGGCCGCTGTTCCTCATCAACGGGCTGACCTTCGCCGCCGTCATCTCCAGCCTGGTCTTCATGCGCAAGTCCGAGCTCCAGCTGTCGGAGCCGGTGCCGCGGGCCAAGGGCCAGCTCCGCGAGGGGCTGCGGTACGTGCTGGAGCGCGAGGAGCTCCTCATGCCGGTGCTGCTGATCGGCTTCGTGTCGATGTTCTCGCAGGCGTTCTCGATGTCGATCGCGCTCATGGCGCGCGAGGTCTTCGCCGCGGGGGCGTCCTCGTTCGGCCTGGCGTCCAGCATGTTCGCCGTCGGCGCGCTCGGCGGGGCGCTGCTCGCGGCCCGGCGGTCGCGGCCGTCGCGCAGGGTGCTGATGGCGGGCGCGATCGGGTTCGGGCTGTTCCAGGTCGCCACCGGTCTGGCGCCGTTCTACCCGCTGTACCTGCTGCTGCTCGTCCCCACGGGCGTCGCGCTGATCACGGTCAACACGGCGGCCAACGCCAGCGTCCAGCTCGCCTCCTCGCCCGAGATGCGCGGCCGGGTCATGGGCATCTACATGCTCGTCTTCACCGGTGGCGCGCCGGTCGGCGCCACGCTGGTCGGCTGGCTGTCCGACCTCGGCGGCCCCCGGGCCGGCGTGATGCTCTCCGGAGTGCTCGCGCTCGCGGGCACCGGCCTGGCGCTGATGGTCACGCGGCTGATCGGCTCCCGGGTGCGCCGCACCGTGGCCGCCACCGCCTGAGCGGGGCGGCCGCCGGCCATCCGTTGCAGAATCGGATGGCATGAGGCTCTTCGCGGCCGTGGTGCCGCCGGCCGAGGCGCTCGACGAGCTCGAACGCGTCATCGCGCCGCACGTCGGCGTGGTGCCCGGGCTGCGCTGGCCGGACCGCGCCACCTGGCACATCACGCTCGGCTTCTTCGGTGAGGTGCCCGAGGCGGCCCTGCCGGAGCTGGAGGTGCGCCTGGCCCGCGCCGTACGCCGCCACCACGTCCTGGACCTGGCCTTCACCGGGTTCGGGGCGTTCTCGTCCGTACGGCGGGCCAGGGTCTTCTGGGCGGCCGTCTCCGGCGACCCCATGAACCGGCTGGCCGACTCGGTCAAGGCCGGCGCCCGCCGGGCGGGCGCCGGTCAGGCCGACGACAAGCGCTTCCACCCGCATCTGACACTGGCCCGTGCGCGGGCGGAGACGGACCTCCGCCCGCTCGTCGAGTCGCTGTCGGGCTTCAGCGGGACGCCGTGGCGGGCGGAGGCCGTCCGCCTGGTGCGCAGCCACACCGGCGCCCAGGTGAGGTACGAGTCACTGGCCGAGTGGGCGCTGACACCCTCGCGGCCCGATTAGGCTCCACAACGTGGATCGTCCTCGCTCCTGGCTGCTGCCGACCGTGCTCGGCCTCCTTGTGCTGATCGTCATCATCGGCGCCCTGCTCCGCTGACGCGTCCGCGAACCGCGTCTCCTACCAGGCGTAGTCCTCCGGCGCGGTGCGGTGACCGGGGAAGATCTCGTCCAGACGCGCCAGCGCCTGCTCGTCCAGCGTGATCTCCAGGGTCCGCATGCTGCCGTCGAGCTGCTCCAGCGTGCGCGGCCCGATGATCGGGGCGGTGACCGCGGGCCGCGTCAGCAGCCACGCCAGCGCCACGTACGCGGGGTCCTCGCCCAGCTCGTCGCAGAACTTCTCGTACTGCTCGATCCGGTCGCGGTGCTTCTCCAGTTGCTTGACCATGTGCTCGGCGGCCGAGCGACCCTTGTCGATCTTGCGGAGCACGCCGCCGAGCAGGCCGCCGCCGAGCGGGCTCCACGGGATGACGCCGAGGCCGTAGTCCTCGCAGGCCGGCAGCACCTCCAGCTCGACCGCGCGGGTCAGCAGGTTGTAGTGGCTCTGCTCGCTGACCAGGCCCAGCGTGTTGCGGCGGGCCGCGGTCTCCTGGGCCTTGGCGATGTGCCAGCCCGCGAAGTTGGACGACCCGACGTAGAGGATCTTGCCCTGCTGTCGCAGGACCTCCATCGCCTCCCAGAACTCGTCGAACGGCGTGTTCCGGTCGACGTGGTGGGCCTGGTAGATGTCGATGTAGTCGGTCTGCATGCGCTGGAGCGAGGCGTCGCAGGCGCGGCGGATGTTGAGGGCGGAGAGCCGGTCGTCGTTGGGCCAGTCGCCCATCGAGCCGTAGAGCTTGGTCGCGATGACCGTCTTCTCCCGGCGGCCGTCGCCCTTGGCGAACCAGTTGCCGATGATCCGCTCGGTGACTCCCTCGCCCTTCTTCCAGCCGTAGACGTTGGCCGTGTCGAAGAAGTTGATGCCCAGCTCGTGGGCCCGGTCCATGATCGCGAAGGAGTCTTCCTCGCTCGTCACGGGCCCGAAGTTCATGGTGCCGAGGCAGAGCGGGCTGACCTTGAGCCCGCTGCGTCCGAGGTTCACATAATCCATACCTCCCAGGCTAAATACCTGGAGCGCACTCCAGGCTAGTAGGGTGACGCGGGTGGGCGGGGTGATCATCAGGTCGGCGGTTCCCCTCTTCCTCTCGATGGTGACCAGCGTGATCGGCACCTTCGTGGTCACCTCGGTGCTCGGCCGGCACGCCACCGTCACGCTGGCGGCCTTCGCGGTCATGACCGCCGTGCTCAACCCCGCCGCCGCCGCTGTCACGGGAGCGCTGCGCGGGCTCGGGCCGTTCGTCGCGCCGCACCGCGACGATCCCGTCCGCGCCGTCCCCGTCCTCCGTGACGCGCGCTGGCTCACGCTCCTCGTCGGTACGGCCGGCGCCCTCGCCGTCCTCGCCGTGCCCCTGCTCGCGCGGGTCACCGGCGTTCCCGGCGAGGTGGTCGCCGAGCTGGGGCCGCTGCCCTGGCTGCTGGCCCTCTACCTGCTCGTGTACGCCTCCGGCGGCGGCGCCACGACCGTGCTCGTCGCGCTCGGCCACAGCCGGAAGGTGCTCTGGTCCAGCCTGGCGGGCACCGCCGTGATGGCCTGCTGCTCGCTCGTCCTGGTGCCGCGCCTCGGCCTCACCGGCGTGGGCGTCGCCTGGCTGCTGTGGGGGACGGTCGGCGTGGTGGTGGCCAACGTCTGCCTGCGGCGCGCCATCGGCGTCCGGGTGAGCCAGGGCCGGCCGCGGCCCGCCCGGATCGCCGAGCTGGCCCGGGTGAGCGTGCCGCTGGCCGCCACAGTGCTGATCAAGTTCGGCGGGCTCGGGGTCATCACCTTCGCCGCGAGCACCACCAGTGCCCGTGACGCCGCCGCCCACGCGGTGCTGACCACGCTCACCTCCCTCATCATGCTGGCCTCGCTGTCCGTGGCGCAGGCGTCGGTGCCCGAGGTGGCCCGCGCGGCCGACGCCGCGGGAGCGCGGCGCGCCAACCGGGTGGCGGCGCTGGTCGCGCTCGGCGGCACGGCCGTGGGCGCGCTCGTCCTGCTGGTCGTCAGCGATCCGGTGCTGGCGCTGTTCACCGACGACCCCGGCGTCCGGGAGCGGGCGGCCGGGCTGCTGCCGCTGATGCTGCTCGCCTCGGCCGCCGACGGCGCGCAGGCGGTGCAGGGCATCGGGCTGACCGCGCTGAAGAAGTCCGCGGCCAGCATGGTCTACTTCGCCGGCGGTTACGGGCTGATGGTGGCGGCGGCCGTGCCGGTGGCGGCGGCCTGGGGGCTCACCGGGCTGTGGACGGCCCTGGCCGTGACCAACCTCGTTCTGGTCGTGCTCCAGGGCACGGGCTTCCACCGGCACAGCGCTCGGGTCGGTCGGGCGGTCGTTGAGGCATGATGGCGGCGTGGGGGACCTGAGACGGGCGGTCGTGACCGCCGCGGCGACATGCGTGGCACTGGGCGCTCTCTCGGCGCCCGCGGCGGCCGACGACGTGGGCAAGAGGCTGTTCCGGTTCAAGGACAAGCGGATCACCGAGTCCAGCGGCTTGGCGGTCTCGCCGACGCACCGGGACGTCTACTACACGCACAACGACAGCTCCGCCGCCCCCGTCTTCTACGCGGTCGGCGGCGACGGGCGGACCCGGGCGACGTTCCGGGTGAGCGGGGCGCAGGCGCGCGACTGGGAGGCGATGGCCGCCACCAAGGACCCGGTCACCGGCCGGGGCGTGCTGTGGTTCGCCGACATCGGCGACAACATGGACGGTGCGTGGCCCGACGTCTCCGTCTACAAGGTGACCGAGCCGGAGACCCTCCGGGACGCGACCCTCCCGGCGGTCCGCTACCGCTTCCGTTACGAGGACGGCGCCCGCAACGCCGAGGGGCTCATGGTCCACCCGGTCACGGGGCGGCTGTACGTGGTGTCCAAGGAGTTCGCGGGGTCCGTGTACGCCGCCCCCGCGAAGCTGCGCACCGGCCGGGTCAACGTGCTGCGCAAGGTGGCCGCCGCGCCGCTGATGGCCACCGACGCCGCGTACGCGCCGGACGGCTCCTCGTACGTGGTCCGCACCTACTTCTCGGCCACCCTCTACCGGCCGAACGGCGACATGATCACCAAGGTGTCGATGCCGGAGCTCGACCAGGCCGAGTCGATCGCGTACACGGCCGACGGCAGGGCGCTGCTCGCCGGCAGTGAGGGGGCGTCGAGCCCGGTCTACCAGGTGCCGCTCCCGGACCAGGCGGTGCGGGACGTCCCGGCGTCGGCCGAACCCACGCGGAGCCGGAGCCCCCGCACCTCGCAGCGGGGAGCCCGTACCGCCTCGCCGCGGCCGGAGGCGTCGGACGGCGGGGACGGCGGGGGCAAGGGGCTGAGCGCCCGGGACGTGCTCATCTGGCTGGCCGCCGCCGCGGGCGCGACCGGTGTGATCTCCTACATCGCCCGCCGCACCCGCTGACGTCCGGCGGGCTCAGCGGTGGTGGCGCATCGTGGCGGTGAACAGGTCGCCCCGCAGGGCGCGCTCCACCACCTCGATCGAGCGTGACAGCCGTACCAGGCGGGGCCCCTCCTGCCGGTAGGCGTCGAGGACGGCCTCGATGGCGTGCGGCGGCAGGTGGCCCTTGAGGTCGACGGCGGCGCCGCGGTAGCCGGCGCGGGCCGCCTCGACGGCCGAGCGGACGTGGTGGCTCGCCATCCGGGCCAGCGCCACGGGATGGCGCCTGAGCACCTCGTAGGCGCGGTAGTCGGGCGGCACCGCGTCGAGCAGCCAGGCCACGGCGGACGTCTCCCAGTCGGGGACGCTCGGCGGCCGGACCTCGGCGGGCCACTCCGGCGGGACGTACATGAGTCCATCGTACTCACGTTCGATTCCGCGGCCAGGGGGAGGACGGTTGATCGTTCACCAAGTGAGCGTTAGGTTGGCCGCATGCGCGTGCTGGTCACCGGTGCCTCCGGGTTCGTCGGAGCGCACGCGGCCGTCGCCCTGGCCGAGGCCGGGCACGAGCCGCACCTCCTCGTCAGGGACCCGGCCAAGGCCGCGCGCTCCCTGGCCGGAGCCGGCCTCGGACGGACCGGCGCCTCCTGGCCTCAGCACCGGGCCGACATCCGCGACGCCGCGGCCGTCCGCGACGCGCTCGAGCGCTGTGACGCCGTGCTGCACGCCGCGGCCGACATGGGCGTCACCGGGCACGGCGCCGACCTGCGCGGCTCGAACGTCGTCGGCCTGCGCAACGTCCTCGACCAGGCCGTCGAGCTGCGGCTCGACCCCGTCGTGCACGTCTCCACGGTCGCGGTGTTCGTCCCGCCCGCCGGGCCGGTCATCACCGCCGGCAGCCCCCTGGCCGGCCCGCGCAACGCGTACGGCCGCTCCAAGGTCGAGGGCGAGCGCCACGCGAGGAGCCTCGACGGCGTGACCATCGTCTACCCCGGCGGCCTGCTCGGCCCGGGACAGCCCAGGCTGGACGCGCTCAACGAGGGCATCCGGGCCGGGACGCGCTCCGGCTGGCCGATCGTCCCGGGCGGCGTGTGCGTGCTGGACGTGCGCGACCTGGCCGAGGCGCTGGCCCGCTGCTTCACGCCGGGGCAGGGTGCGCGGCGCCACCTCATCGGTGGACATTTCCTGACCTGGGCGGAGCTCGCCGCCCTCTGCGCCGAGCTGACCGGCCGGCGCGGGCGCGCGTACCGGCTGCCCGCCGGCCTGCTGCGCGGGGCCGCGGCGGCCCTCGACGGGGCCAAGGCGCTCGGCGCCCGGATCGCCTACCCCCTGACCCGCGACGCGGCCGAGATCATGCTCACCATGGTCCCCACCGACGACGCCCCCGCCCTGGAGGCGCTCGGCGTCACTTTGCGCCCGGTTCGAGACACCGTTTCGGATACATTGCGGTGGCTCTGCGCGGAAGGCCACCTGGATCGGCGGGAAATAGGCAGACTGTCGCCGTGACGGAGAAGATTGGGATCGTCGGCGCCGGCATCGTCGGCCTGGCGGTCGCCCGCGAGCTGGCCATGCAGCGCGGCGCCGAGGTGACCGTGCTGGAGAAGGAGAGCCGGGTCGCGGCCCACCAGACGGGACACAACAGCGGCGTGGTCCACGCGGGCATCTACTACCCGCCCGGATCGCTCAAGGCCCGGCTGTGCCGCGAGGGCGTGGCGCTGCTCAAGGACTACTGCGCACGGCACGCGCTGCCGTACGAGGAGGTCGGCAAGCTCGTCGTGGCGAGCACCCGCGCCGAGCGCCCGCTGCTGAAGGCGCTGGCCGAGCGGGCCAGGGCCAACGGCGTGCCCGGCGTCGCCGAGCTGGACGCGCTGGGCCTGCGCGAGATCGAGCCGCACGCCGTCGGCGTCGGCGCCGTCCACTCGCCGCACACGGCGATCACCGACTTCGCCGCGGTCGCGCGCCGACTCGCGCTCGACGTGGCGGAGCTGGGCGGGTCCGTACGGCTGGAGCACCAGGTTCGCGCGATCAGGGAGACCGCCTCGGGCGTGGAGGTGGTGGCGGCCGGGCGGCGCTTCGCCTTCGACCGGCTGGTGGTGTGCGCCGGACTCGGCACCGACGGGGTCGCCGCGCTGGCCGGCCGCCGGGGCGACATCAGGATCGTGCCGTTCCGCGGCGAGTACTACGAGCTCGCCGGCGACGCCAGGGACCTGGTGCGCGGCCTGATCTACCCGGTGCCCGACCCGCGCTACCCGTTCCTTGGCGTCCATCTGACCCGGCACATCGGCGGAGAGGTGCTGGTCGGCCCGAACGCCGTGCTGGCGCTCGCCTACGAGGGCTACCGGCGGCGCGACGTGCGGGACGTGCGGCGGATCATGGGCTGGCCCGGAACGGTGCGGATGGCCGGGCACCACTGGCGCACCGGCCTGAAGGAGATCTACGGCTCGCTGGCCAGGCGCGCCTTCCTCAAGGCGGCCCGGCGCTACGTGCCCGAGCTGACCGCCGAGGACCTGCGCCGCACCGAGGGCGGCGTCCGGGCGCAGGCCGTGGCCAGGGACGGCCGCCTGGTCGACGACTTCGCCGTGGACGTGGACGGGCGGGTGGTGCTCGTCCGCAACGCCCCCTCTCCGGCGGCCACGTCGAGCCTCGCGATCGCGCGGCATATCGCCGCACTTGTTCCAGCACTCGCCCGATGAGTGCATCCTTGGATGTGATGGAAGCGCGCCTGCTGATCGTCGAGGACGACCCCAACATCCTCGAACTCCTCGCCGCGAGCCTCAGGTTCGCGGGGTTCGACGTGACCACGGCCAAGAGCGGCCACGACGCGGTGGCCGCCGTGCAGCGGCACCGGCCGGACCTCATCGTGCTCGACGTCATGCTGCCCGACTTCGACGGGTTCGAGATCGTGCAGCGGCTGCGGGGCGGCGGGACGCACACGCCGGTGGTGTTCCTGACCGCCCGCGACGACACCGAGGACAAGATCCGCGGTCTGACCCTGGGCGGCGACGACTACGTGACCAAGCCGTTCAGCCTCGAAGAGGTGGTGGCCCGGATCCACGCGGTGCTGCGCCGCACCACCGGCGACGGGCCCGCGCCGCCGCCGCGGCTGACGTTCGCCGACATCGAGCTGGACGAGGAGAGCCACGAGGTGTGGCGCGGCGGCACCGCGGTCGCGCTGTCGCCGACCGAGTTCAAGCTGCTGCGCTACTTCATGACCAACGCCGGCCGGGTGCTGTCCAAGCCGCAGATCCTCGACCACGTGTGGGACTACGACTTCCGGGGCGAGGTGGGCATCGTCGAGTCGTACGTGTCGGTGCTCCGCCGGAAGATCGACAACCGGAGCCCTCGGCTCATCCACACGCTGCGCGGTGTCGGCTACGTGCTGCGCCTGCCGCCGAGTCCCTGATGTCCGGCCTGCCGCTCAGGATCAAGCTGATCGCCGCGATGCTGGCGCTGCTCGCGCTCGGTCTCACCTTCATCGGCCTGGTCAGCGTCTCGGTCCTGCACGGCTACCTGCTCGACCGGGTCGACGGCCAGGTCAACCTGGTCGCCGTACGCATGCAGAAGAAGCTGGAGTACGACTTCCAGCGGCGCGAGAAGGGCCGCAAGGTCGGGGACAAGCCGCTGCTCATCGAGTCCGACACGATCGTCCTGGTACGCGACGGGACCGGCCGCTACCAGCCGCTCCAGATCGACCGCGACGTGGACTTCAAGTCCAAGCCGGTGCTGTCGCCCTCGCCCGGCCCCGGCATCTACACCGCCAAGGCCGGCGACGGCGAGGGCGAGTGGCGGGTCCTGCACACCGCGACCCCGCACGGCTCGTTCGTCGTGGCCGCCGATCTGACCGAGGTCAGCGAGATCACCCGGCGGCTGGGCCTGATCGAGCTGCTCGGCGGCGGCGGCATCCTGTTGATCCTGGCCGTCGTCGGCGTGACCAGCGTGCGGCGCAGCATGCGCCCGCTGATCCAGATCGAGCGCACCGCCGAGGCCATCGCGGGCGGCGAGCTGGGCCGGCGCGTCCCCGACGGCGACCCGCGCACCGAGGTGGGCCGGCTGGCCCGCTCGCTCAACGGCATGCTCGCGCAGATCGAGGCCGCGTTCGCCGCCCGCTCCGCCTCCGAGGCCGCGGCGCGCCGCTCCGAGGACCGCATGCGCCAGTTCGTGGGAGACGCCTCGCATGAGCTGCGCACCCCGCTCACCTCCATCCGCGGCTTCGCCGAGTACGCCCGGCAGAACCCCGGCGCCGACCCCGCCGAGCTCATGCAGCGCGTGGAGAAGGCGGCCGGCCGGATGAGCCTGCTCGTGGACGACCTGCTGCTGCTCGCCCGCGTCGACCAGCAGCGCCCGCTCAGGATGGGGCCTGTCGACATGCTCGCGCTGGCCGCCGACGCCGTCCACGACGCCCGCATCCTGCAGCCCGACCGGGTGATCAGCCTCGACGTCGTCGGCGGCGCCGCCCTCATCGTCTCCGGCGACGAGGTACGGCTGCGCCAGGTCATCGGCAACCTGGTGACCAACGCGCTCGTCCACACCGACCAGGGGACGCCTGTCACCGTCCGTGTCGGCGCCGGCCGGGACACCGTGTTCCTGGAGGTCGCCGACAAGGGGCCGGGACTGCCGCCGGACCAGGCCGAGAAGGTCTTCGAGCGCTTCTACCGGGCCGACACGGCGCGCTCGCGGCGGCGGGCCGGCGACGACCGGGGCAGCGGCCTGGGCCTGGCCATCGTGCGGGCCCTCATGGAGGCCCACGGCGGCGCCGTCACGCTGACCACCGAGGTCGGCGCCGGCTGCACCTTCCGCGTCGAACTCCCACTCGCCTTGGAGTGACCCTTCAGCTATTCCTCAGCTCCCTGCGTAACGCTATGTAGGTGACCGAACCCGAGGCGCTGATCATGGTGGTGGACGACGAGCCCAGCATCAGGGATCTGCTGTCCGCCAGCCTGCGCTTCTCCGGGTTCGAGGTGCTGACCGCCGCCGACGGCTACGAGGCCGTCGAGGTGGCCGAGCGCACCTCGCCCGACCTCGTGGTGCTGGACGTGATGCTGCCCGACCTCGACGGCTTCGAGGTGGCCAGGAGGATCACCGCCCCCGTGCTCTTCCTGACCGCCCGTGACGCCACCGAGGACAAGATCGCCGGGCTGGGCGTGGGCGACGACTACGTCACCAAGCCGTTCAGCCTGGAGGAGGTGCAGGCCCGCATCCGCGCGGTGCTGCGCCGCACCCGGGGCGAGAGCGCGCCGGCCACCCGGCTGAAGGTCGCCGACCTGGAGCTGGACGAGCACGCGCGCGAGGTGTGGCGGGCCGGCGAGCCGGTGCGGCTGTCGCCGACCGAGTACAAGCTGCTGCACTACTTCATGTCCAACGCGGGGCGCGTCCTGTCCAAGGCGCAGATCCTCGACCACGTGTGGAACTACGACTTCGGCGGCGACGCCGGCGTGGTCGAGTCATACGTCTCCTACCTGCGGCGCAAGGTCGACGCGGTCGAGCCGCGACTGATCCACACGCTGCGGAGCGTCGGATATGTGCTTAGGGAGCCGCCTGCGGGCTAGCTTGAGGACATGGACCTGCTGGGTGCGTTGGAGGGGCTGCGGCGCCGGCTCGACGGAGAGCTGTTCCCGCTCGCCATCGGCCGTGCCGAGGACGATCGCCGGCTGCTCAGGGAGATGACCGGGCAGCTCGACGACTACCTCCTGCCGCGGCTACGCGCCATCGACGCGCCGCTGCTGGCCGTGGTGGGCGGCTCCACCGGGGCTGGCAAGTCCACGCTGGTCAACTCGCTCGTCGGCGCCGACGTGGCCGAGCCCGGCGTGCTGCGGCCGACCACGCTCGTGCCGACGCTCGTCGCCAGCCCGGTCGACCTCGACTGGTTCATGGGCGCGAACGTGCTGCCCGGGCTGTCCCGCACCAGCGGCGACTCGGCGGGCGCGCTGCGGGTGGTGACCTCCGAGGCGCTGGGCGCCGGGCTGGCCCTGCTCGACGCCCCCGACATCGACTCCGTGGTGACCGCCAACCGGGAGCTGGCGGCGCAGCTCCTCGCCGCCGCCGACCTGTGGCTGTTCGTCACGACCGCCGCCCGTTACGCCGACGAGGTGCCGTGGAGCTTCCTGCGCTCGGCCCGCGAGCGGAGCACCGCGCTCGCCGTCGTCCTCGACCGGGTGCCCCCGGAGGCCGCCGCGCCCGTCACCCGCGATCTCGAACGGCTCCTCGTCGCCAACGGGCTCGACGGCACCCGGCTGTTCACCGTGCCGGAGGCGGCGCTGCCGTCCGAAAAGGCGCGCCTGCCCGCCCCGCTCGTCGGGCCGATCGTCGCCTGGCTGACCGGGCTGGCCGCCGACGCCGCCGAGCGGGCCCGCGTGGTGCGGCAGACGCTGTCCGGGGCGCTCGACAGCCTGGCCGCGCGGGTGCCCGAACTCGCGACCGCCGTGCGCCGGCAGCAGGCCGGCTTCGACGGGCTCCGGTCCATCGTGACGGGGGCGTACGCGGGGGCGATGGCCGACTTCGACGAGGGCATGCGCGACGGCTCGCTGCTGCGCGGTGAGGTGCTGGCCCGCTGGCAGGACTTCATCGGCACCGGCGACCTGATGCGGTCCCTGGAGAGCCGGGTGGGCTGGCTGCGCGACCGGCTCGTGTCGTTCTTCACCGGCCGCGTGCCCGCCGCCGAGCTGCGCGACGCGCTGGAGAGCGGGGTCGAGGCGCTGATCAGGGGAGCCGCCGACGCCGCCGCGGAGCGCGCGCTGGACGGCTGGTCGGCCGCGCCCGGCGGCCCCGGGATCATCGAGCGGGTCGGCGCCGTCGAGGCCGCCCGGCTCGGCCGCGCCTCGCCGGACCTGGGCAAACGGGCCGAGGCCGCGGTGCGGGGCTGGCAGGAGTTCGTGATGGACCTCGTACGGCAGGAAGGCGGGGAGCGGCGCACGACGGCGCGGCTGGCGTCGTTCGGGGTCAACGGGGCGGGGCTGCTGCTCATGCTGGCCGTGTTCGCCTCGACGGGCGGGCTGACCGGGATCGAGGTGGGCATCGCGGGCGGCACCAGCGTGCTGTCGCAGAAGCTGCTGGAGGCCATCTTCGGCGACCAGGCGGTGCGGACGCTGACCGTCCGGGCCCGGGACGACCTGCGGGAGCGGGTGCGGGTGCTGATGGAGGAGGAGGCGGCGCGGTACACCGCGCTGCTGGAGCCCGTCGAGCCGTCGCCGGGCACGGCGGACGCCCTCATGGAGGCGGCCGGGTCGGTCCGGGCCCACCGCGCGGAGCTGCCACCCGGCGCCCTGGACACGCCGGGAGGTACGGCATGAAGCTGCTGCGCCGCAAGGAGGGGCCGCCGCTGGACTCCCGGCTCGACGCCCTGATGGAGGCCGCCACGCTGGCCGGGGGACGGTTGCCGGACGGCGCGGTGGAGTCCGCGCGGGCGGTGGCCGAGCGGGCCGGGGTCCGCCGCAGCCTCTCGGCCGAGCACACGGTCGTCGCCCTGGCCGGGGCCACGGGGAGCGGGAAGTCGTCGCTGTTCAACGCCCTGACGGGGACGGAGGTGGCGGCGGTGGGCGTCACGCGGCCGACCACGTCCGCCGTGCAGGCGGCGGTGTGGGACGGCGACGCGGGGGCGGGGCCGCTGCTGGACTGGCTGGACGTCTTCACCCGCCATGAGGCAGGCACCCCAACAGGTCAGGATTTTTCCGGACTTATCCTGCTGGATCTGCCTGACCACGACTCCATCCGGCTCGACCACCGCCTGGAGGTCGACCGCCTCGTCGAGCTGGTCGACCTGCTGGTGTGGGTGCTGGACCCGCAGAAGTACGCCGACGCGGCCCTCCACGAGCGCTACCTGCGCCCGCTGTCCGGGCACCGCGACGTGATGGTCGTGGCGCTCAACCAGGCCGACCGCCTGCCGCCCGACGCGGTGGACCGCTGCCTGCGCGACGTGCGGCGGCTCCTGGACGAGGACGACCTGAAGGGCGTGCCGGTGCTCGCCACCTCGGCCCGTACCGGCATGGGGCTGCCCGAGCTGCGCGCGCTCCTGGCGGGGCGCGTCGCGGACCGCCGCGCCTGGGCCGCCCGGCTGGCCGCGGACGTCACCACCGCCGCCGACCTCCTCGCCACCGCCTCCACCGCCTCCACCGGCTCCTCGGGGACCCCGCTCGACGAGGAGGCGGCGGGGGAGACGGACGAGCACGATCACCCCACGACGGCCTCGCCCGGCACAGCTCTCGGGGTCCTGGCCGCGGGCAGGGAGATCGCGCGCTCCGCCGAGCTGCCGGAGGCGGAGCCGGCCGGAGACGTCACGGCGCGGCTGGGAAGGCGGCTCACGGTGGCGCTGGAGGAGGCGGCCGGCGTGCCGCTCGTGCTGGAGGCCGTGGCGAAGGGGCACCGGCACCGGGCCGTGGTCGCCACCGGCTGGCCGGTCACCCGGTGGATCCGCCGCCTCAGGCCCGACCCCCTGCGCCGCCTCCGCCTCGGCACAGGCATCAGCCCGGGCCCCGGCCCTGGAGCGGAGAACGGATCGAGGAGCGGCACCGGCACGGCGATCGCCGCGTCAGGTGGCATGCCCGCCGCCAAGGCCCCCGCCCGGCGGGACGACGGCCGGCAGATCGTCGGGCGTACGTCCCTGCCGGCGGCCTCCGCCGTGCAGAAGGCGCGCGTGGAGACCGCGATCCGCGACGTCGGCGAGGCCGCCGCACCGCCGCCGCCCACGGGCCGGGCGCCCCGGTCGCGG
>NZ_JALHBK010000037.1:0-82909 GCF_031570565.1 Nonomuraea sp. 3-1Str | reverse complement strand
CCGTTGCGCCGTTCTCGCGCATCCGCACTCCTACCTCCAGGTCCCTGCAGCATCCATCGATACGTCCCCCAGGTCCACCCGCCACCCGCGAGGACATCCGCGCGGCCGAGCGGACCGCGGCCGGCCACGGCGACGTCCGCCGCGCCGGCCGGCTGCGCGAGATGGGCGGCCCGGACCGGAGCTTCCTGTCCTTCGACGGGCGCGACGGCGGACGCACCGTCGAGGTCTTCGGCGACCTGTCCCGCGCGGACCGGATCGCGGTCCTGGTGCCCGGCTCCGACACCAACCTGGACATGTACGACCGGCTGCGGGCCGGCGCGACCCGGCTGCGCGAGGCGCTCGGTGAGGGGGCGGCGGTCGTCGCGTGGGTGGGGTACCGGACGCCGAGCACGGTGAGCACCGAGGTGCTGACCACCGGCCGCGCCGAGGAGGCCGCGCCCGCCCTGCGCGGCTTCGTGCGGACGCTGCGCGCGCTCGAACTGCACGCCAGGATCTCCCTGCTGTGCCACTCCTACGGATCGGTGGTGTGCGGGCGGGCCGCGCCGGGCCTGGAGGTGGCCGGCATCGTCCTGTACGCCAGCGCCGGCGTGGGCGTCGACACCGTCGCGGGACTGCGCACGCGCGCCACCGTCTGGGCCGGCCGGGCCACCGGCGACTGGGTCGCCGCGATCCCCAACGTGCGGATCAGGCTCCCGTTCGCCACGCTGGGACTCGGCGCCGACCCCGTCGGGCCGTGGTTCGGCGCCCGGGTCTTCGCCGCGGGCGACGGCGGGCACAGCGACTACCTGAAGGCGGGGTCGCTCAGCCTGGCCAATCTCGCCGCCATCGCGTCCGGCCGGCCTCCGGCCCGGACGGGACATGACACATGACCGGGCAGGGGGTGGCCGGGCGTGACCTGGCCGGGCGTGACCTGGCCGGGCGGATCGAGGCCGCGACCCCGCCGGGGCGTGACAGGGCGCTGGACGGGTTGCGCGCGCTGGCGATCGCCGGGGTCGTCCTGGGCCACTGGCTCGTCACCGCCCTCGTGGTGGACAGCGGCACGCTGCGCAGCGCGAGCCCGCTCACGTACCTGCCCGGGCTGACCCCCGTCTCCTGGACGCTGCAGACGCTGGCGGTGTTCTTCTGGGTGGGCGGCCGCGCCGCGGCGCTCAGCCACGCCTCCGCGCGGGCCCGGGGGGTGGGATACGGGCCGTGGGTCCGCGGCCGGCTGGCCCGGCTGTTCCGGCCGGTCGCGGCCGTGACGGCGGTCTGGAGCCTGGCGGCGGTGGTGATGCTCGCCTCGGGCGCCGGCCAGCAGACCGTGTACGCGCTGGTCAGGCTGGTGCTGTCACCGCTGTGGTTCCTGCTGGTCCACGCCGCGCTGACGGCGGCCACCCCGCTGGTCGCCCGGCTGAACCCGCTGTGGCCGCTCGCCGTCGTCGCGCTGGCCGACCTCGTCCGGTACGGCCTGGACGGCCCCGCCTGGGCCGGCTGGGTCAACGTCCCGGCGGGCTGGCTGGTGCCGTACTGCCTGGGCGCGGCCCGCGTCTGGGACGGCCCGCGCGCCCGGTCGGCCGCGTGGGGCCTGCTGGCCGGAGCCGGGCTGGTCGCGGCCGGGCTCGTGCTGTGGGCGGGCTATCCCGCCGCCATGGTCGGGGTGCCCGGCGCCCCGGTCTCCAACCTCTCCCCGCCCACTCTGGCGGCCGTCGCCTTCGGCCTGGCCCAGTGCGGTGCGGCCCGGCTGCTGTACGACCCGCTGCGGCGGGCGCTGCGACGGCCCGCCGCCTGGGCGCCGGTGGCGCTGGTGAACCTGTCGGCCATGACCCTGTTCCTCTGGCACCAGACCGCGATGATGGCGGTCACGGCGCTCGGCCTGCTCGCCGGCGTGCCCCTGCCCGGCCTGCACACGCTCCCCTCGGACGCCGGATGGGTGCTCGCCCGCCTGCTCTGGCTGCCCGCCTTCGCGCTGGCCCTGCTGGGCTGCTGGGCGGCCTTCCACGCGTACGAGCGGGCGGGGACCCGTTCCGGCGGCGGGACGCGGCATGTCTAGGGTGGACCCGTTGACCGGAAGGGGCGCATGGGCGTGAAGGGGCGGGGGCGCGGGCCGCGTGCGCTGTTCGCGGACCTCCGGGCGGACCTCCTGGCTCTCGGACCGGACCCGCTGCCGCGCATGGCCGGGCCGCGCCCGCTGGGCCGGCTGCCGCACGTGCTCGTGGTGCTGTACGCGGTCACCCTGGGGCTGGCCGGCCGCGGCTATCCCGACTACCCGGCCTTCCAGGGGCTCGCTCTGGTACACGCCGTGGTGCTGGTCGTGGCGATGTTCCGGCCGCTCATGGCGTGGTGGGCGTCGCTGGCCGTCACCGTCGCCGGCTCGTGGCCCACGGGGTCGGCGGCCGTCGCCGACCTGCCGTACCGATGGGCGCCCTCCGCGCGGTTACCCGGGCCGGTGACACCGGACGTGGGTCGGGTGGCGGCCGAGTGGCTGCCGCTCGTCTGGTCCTGGACCGCGCCCGCGGTCGGCCTGCAGGCGGGGGTGTTGTTCCTGGTCGCGCTGCGGATGCGGCCCAGGGTGGCTGTCGAGACGTTGACGATCACCATCCTGGTGGGGACGTCCTGCGTCCTGCTGATCAACGTGCCTGACAGCCTCGGCGACGCCCCGGCCGGCGTGCCCGTCCTGGTGATCGCGACCATGATGGGCGCCGCGTTGCGCGGCCGTCGCGTGGCCCGCAGCCGCCTGATCGAGCAGGAAGTGATCACCGCGGAGGAGCGCGCCCGCCGCGCCGTGCTGGAGACGCGCAGCCGGATCGCCCGCGAGCTGCACGACGTCGTCGCCCACCACATGTCGGTGATCTCCATCCAGGCGCAGGTGGCGCCGCACCTGGTGGAGAACCCGCCCGGCGAGCTGACCGACAACCTGGCGGGCATCCGCCAGAACGCCGTGGAGGCGCTGACGGAGCTGCGGCGGATCCTGGGCGTGCTGCGCTCGGAGGACGCCCACGCCGACGGGTCGCGTGACAGTCCGCAGCCCGCCCTGGACCGGCTGGACGAGCTGGTCGCCAACGTGCGCGGCGCCGGGCTGACGGTGACCGCCGAGACCACCGGCGAGCCGCGCCCGCTGTCGCCGGGGGTGGAGCTGTCGGCGTTCCGGATCGTCCAGGAGGCGCTCAGCAACGTGCTGCGCCACGCCCCCGGGGCCGACGCGCGGGTGGAGCTCCGGTACCTGCCCGCCGCCCTGGTGATCCGGGTCGCCAACACCGCGCCGGACCGCCCCGTGCCGCCGCCGGGCGGTCCCGGTCACGGGCTGCTGGGCATGCGGGAGCGCACGGCCATGCTGGGCGGCGAGCTGGCCACCGGCCCGGCCCCGGACGGCGGCTTCGAGGTGACCGCCGTCCTCCCCGTCGCCCCGGCTCCCCCTGTCGCCTTCGGTGAGGACGTCGCATGACGCAGTCCATCCGCGTGGTGATCGCCGACGACCAGGTGATGGTCCGGCAGGGCTTCACGGTCCTGCTCGACGCCGAGCCCGGCATCGAGGTCGTCGGCCAGGCCGTGAACGGCCTCGACGCCGTCCGCATGACCGCCGAGCTGTCCCCGGACGTCGTCCTGATGGACATCCGCATGCCGG
Source organism: Nonomuraea sp. 3-1Str (assembly GCF_031570565.1). Taxonomy (NCBI): domain Bacteria; kingdom Bacillati; phylum Actinomycetota; class Actinomycetes; order Streptosporangiales; family Streptosporangiaceae; genus Nonomuraea; species Nonomuraea sp. 3-1Str. Next base: position 79,308 of record NZ_JALHBK010000037.1, on the reverse strand, counting down.
AGCTCGGCGGCATCGAGGCGACCCGGCGCATCACCCGGACCGCCGGCGCCACCGCCAAGGTCCTCGTCCTGACCACCTTCGACCTCGACGAGTACGTGTACGAGGCGCTGCGCGCCGGCGCGTCCGGCTTCCTGCTGAAGGACGCCTCGGCCGCCGAGCTGGCGCACGCGGTGCGGGTCGTGGCGGCGGGCGACGCCCTGCTGGCCCCGAACATCACCAAGCGGCTCATCTCGGAGTTCTCCCGCATGGCCGGGGCTCCGCGCGCCCCGCTCAAGGAGCGGCTCGGCGACCTGACGGAGCGCGAGACCGAGGTCCTGTCCCTGATCGCGCAGGGGCTGTCGAACGCGGAGATCGCCGGACGCCTGGTGGTGGCCGAGCAGACCGTGAAGACCCATGTGGGCCGGATCCTGGTCAAGCTGGGCCTGCGCGACCGCACCCAGGCCGCCGTCTTCGCGTACGAGACCGGCCTCGTCCGCCCGTCCGGCTACTGAGCCACGCCGGCTACTGAGCTCCACCGCCGGCTACTGAGCCCCGCCGGCTACCGGCCGTCCTCCTGGGCGAACATCTCGGCCCATCGGCCGACGAACATCTCCCGCCCCTTGCCCTGGGCGACCGTCTCCGGGCCGACGACGCCCTCGCCGAAGGAGCCCGCTCCGCCCTCCGGCCCGAGCGTGACCGCGATGAGCGGCCCGAGCGGGGTGTACTCCTGCTGCTCGCCCTCGCCCGTGATCAGCGCGCGGATGTTGCCGGCCGCCACCTCCGCCTGCCGGCCGGCCATGGCCGCCATGTCGCGGTCGGCGTTCGCGATGTCGCCGACGGCGAAGACGTGCGTCTCGCCCTCCACGCGCATCCGGGGGTCGACGCGGACGTAACCCCGCTCGTCGCGCCGGTCCGCGAGCGACCCGCCGTCGAGGTACTCGGTGTGCAGCCGGACGCCGAAAGCGCGGTACCAGAGGTCGGCGGTGATCTCCTCGCCGTCGGTCGTCGTGACGCGGACGGCGCCCCGCGTAGCGGGCGGCGTGTCCGGCAGCTCCCGCAGCTTGACGCCCAGCCGCAGCTCGACGCCCAGCTCCTGAAGCTGGCGGCGCAGCTCGTCGCGCAGCTCCTGCGTGAACGGGCCGGCCAGGATGTCGTCGGCGATGTCGGTCACGGTGACGTGCTTGTCGGGGTGGAACGCCTTGATCTCGCCGGCCAGCTCCAGCCCGACCGGCCCCGCGCCCACGATCAGGACGCGCGCCGCGCCGGTCAGCTCGTCGTGGGCCGCCCGGTGACGCTCCTTGGCGGCGAGGAGGCCGGGCTCGTCGTTCTTGGCGGGGAACGGGTAGGAGGAGCCGGTGGCGAGGACCAGGTAGTCGGGTTCGAGGACGCCGCCGGACTGAAGCTCGACCCGGCGCCCGTCCACCCGTACGGCACGGTCGCGCACGAACCGGCCGTGGGAGAGCAGCCGGTCGTACGGGAGGTAGATCTGGTCCACCCAGTCGGGCTGGACCAGCGAGCGCAGCGCGGCGACGTTGTGCACGAACCCCTCGGTGGGGTCGACGAGCGTGACGTCGGCCAGATCGTCGAGCGTCTTGGCGACGGTGACGCCTCCGTACCCGCCGCCGAGGACGACGACGGACGGGCGGGCGGTGGAGGTGTTGTCGGTCATGGCGACTCCAGCCTGTGGTGGGTGAGCGGCGTCATGTGATAGCGGAAAGAGAGTCACTTCTATTTCCGAAGTGACAAGTTACACGCTAGCGCCTACGGATGCGAGTGGGTGGTGCGGAGCACCGTTCCGATGCCGCCCGGAAGGGGGATTCGCGGCCGTCCGCGGGCTGTGCGCGTGCGCTAGCGTGGAATCATGGCGGTGACCCCCAACCAGAGCCACGACGTGACGTCGGAGGCATGCGTCCGCGGCGACGCCGCGCTGGCCCGCGCGTTCGTGTTCCTGGGGAAGCGCTGGAACGCCGTCATCCTCGGCACCCTGAGTCAGGGCCCGGTGGGCTTCCGCGACCTCTCGCGCGCCATCGGCGGGATCTCCGACTCGGTGCTGTCCGACCGCCTCGCCGACCTGGCCGCCGCGGGCCTGATCACGCGCCGGGTCGAGGAGGGGCCGCCGGTCGCCGTCTCCTACGCGCTCACCGACCGCGGCGTCGCCCTGATGCCGGCACTCGGCCAGATCTCGGCCTGGGCCAGCGAGCACCTGCTGGGCGACGACTGTTAGGGGCCGGTGCGTTCACGGCTCGGCACGTAGCCCGGGGCCGATGCCCCTTCGCGTCCGGGCCGCCCACGAAGCTCGTCACGCCTGGCGCTCGTGTGCGCGCGGGCAGGGGTTCGGCGCGGGCGCTCCCTGAAGCGACACGCGCGTAGCGCGCCCCTCCGAGGGCGTTGCCCTGGGGCCCGCGCGCCTTGGCGTTCCTCCGGGTGTGGGGTCTTGGGGCTGGTTTGGGGTTGCGGTTCGTTCCTTGGGGGCCGCTTTACAGGGACTTTTCGATGGCGGCCACGATCGCCGGGTCCTCCGGAGGGGTGCCGGGGCGGAAGCGGGCCGCGACCTCGCCGTCCCGGGTGACCAGGAACTTCTCGAAGTTCCACTGCACGTCACCGGCCTCGCCGGCCGCGTCCGGGGTCTGCGTGAGCGTGGCGTAGAGCGGGTGGCGGTCCGGGCCGTTGACGTCGGCCTTCTCCAGCAGCGGGAAGTCCACCCCGTACGTCGTCGCGCAGAACTCCTGGATCTCCTCGGCCGAGCCCGGCTCCTGGCCCATGAACTGGTTGCAGGGCATGCCCACGACGCTGAAGCCGCGCGGCCCGTAGCGCTGGTGGAGCTCGACGAGGCCCGCGTACTGGGGGGTCAGGCCGCACTTGGAGGCGACGTTCACGATCAGGAGGGTCTGGCCGCCGGCGAGCTCGCCGAGCGTCGTGGGGTCGCCCGCGAGGGTGCGGAGCGGAATGTCGCGAAGAGTCATGATCTGACCCTATAGAGCCCTCCTCGGGATCGGCGCGAAGGCACGGGTGGTGGATCTCCAAACGTGATCGCCAGAAAATGTGACGCAGTTCACTTTTAGCTACAAAAGCCCTGAATACGGACATATTACGCTCTTTGCTACCGATCTACGCAGAGATGGACAACTAGCGATAAAGGGTGCTTTTCCGGCATGGTGTCGCTTCCCCGACCCCCGCTCGAAAGGGACCCCCATCCATGTCCATGCTTCGTCGTGCCAGTGTCCTGCTCCTCTCGGCCGCCCTCGTGGCCGGTGGCGGGGCCACGGCCGCGCAGGCGCAGACCGCCCAGGCGGCCGGCGCGAAGAACAAGGCCATCGCCAAGACTCTGGCCGCCAAGCGCGGCTGGACGAAGAACGGCCAGTTCAAGTGCCTCGTCAAGCTCTGGCGCAAGGAGAGTGGCTGGAACCACCGCGCCCAGAACAGTTCCTCCGGCGCCTACGGCATCCCCCAGGCGCTGCCCGGCAGCAAGATGGCCTCCAAGGGCAGCGACTGGCGCACGAACCCCAAGACGCAGATCAGGTGGGGCCTGTCCTACATCAAGCAGCGGTACGGCTCGCCCTGCGGCGCGTGGGCGCACTCCGAGTCGCACGGCTGGTACTGAGCGAGCCTCGCGGACGTCCCCGTTTCCCGTAAAGGTGGCGCAAGCCGGCCGCCGGGACGCGTCACGGAGGCCCAGCGAGACGGCGACGAGTCGTGAAGGATCACGCAAACACCTGTCCATCGCGTGTCGCTGTGCGTGACCGCTGATTACGGAGCGTAATAGAAACCCGCTAGAGGAACGTCGCGGAGCCCTCCGGGCCGCCCAGCACGATCGGGCGGTCACAGGAACCCGGAGAGGCCGCGCGGGCCCTCCTCGTCCGAGCCACGGACGCGGAGCGGCAGGGTGTCCGGGCGACCGGCGCGCCCGTCCGCACGCGACCCGACAGCAAGGATCGCATTGGACAGCAAACGCGCCCTTCACAGCGCTCTGACCGTGACGGCAACCGCCGTCGCACTCGGCACCACGGCGACGCCCGCCGTCGCCGCACCGGGCGCCACCGAGCCGGCCACCGGAGCCGGCTCGCACGCACAGGCCCACCAGTGGAGGGCCGACACACGGGCCCTTCAGCGGAGGGCCGCGACGCCGGTCGTCCACCAGGGCTCATGGCACGCCCCGGTCATCCGGCTCCGCACCTGGACGCCCTCTGTCAAGACCGGGCTCGCCACCCGGCTGCTGAACGGCCGGCAGGCCGCCGATCTGAGGCCCCAGCGCAGGAACAAGGTGATCGCCCTGGACCAGGTGGTCCGCAGGTCCTGGTCGTACCAGGAGTTCCAGTGCCTGGACAGTCTCTGGACAAGGGAGAGCAACTGGAATCACCGCGCATACAACAGCTCCTCCGGCGCCTACGGCATCCCGCAGGCCCTGCCCGGAGGCAAGATGAGTGGAGCGGGCGCCGACTGGCGCTCGAACCCGGAGACGCAGATCCGCTGGGGCCTCGCCTACATCAAGGGCAGGTACGGCCGGCCGTGCGGCGCCTGGGGCCACTTCCGATCGCACAACTGGTACTGACGGCAGCCGTTCTGGGGAAGGAACGGCTGCCCGAGCGGAGGGCGCCCGGTGTCAGCGGGTGCCCTCCCTGCGTGCCGGATGCACGGTGATCGCCTGGATGAGCAGCTCCACGCCGAACGCGAACTCGGCCTCGTGGTCGCAGGCGCCGAGCAGCGGCGCGAGGGCGCTCACCTCCGGGAACAGGGCCGGGTCGGCGGCCTCCGCGCCGGCCAGGTGCCGGTGGTCGGTGGGCGCGAACGCCGGCGTCACCCCCACCTCGCGCAGCAGCGAGCCCACGACGAAGGCGATGAACAGCCGCAGCACCCGCACCGCGTCCGGCCCGTCGAACCCGGCGCTGCGCAGGGTGGCCAGGGCGCGCTCGACCGGCAGCAGCCCGGCGGCGGAGTGGAGCTGGCGGCTGACCACGAGCATGGTGCAGCGCGGATAGTGGTGCGCGATCTGCCGGAAGGCGCGCGCCTGCATCCGGACCCGGTCGGTCCAGTCGGCGTCCGCGTCGTCCGTGAACTCGATCTCGCTGAGCACGGCCTCGGCCACGCCGTCGAGCAGCGCGTCCTTGGTCGGCACGTGGTTGTAGAGGGACATCACGCCGACGCCCAGCTCGGCCGCGATGCGCCGCATGGACACCGCGTCGGCGCCCTCCCGCTCGATCAGGTCGATCGCGGCCGCGACGATGCGCGCCCTGGACAGCGGCAACGTGGTCATGGCTCATTCTATGGACGCACGTACAGCGTACGTCCCTCGCCGGCGATGTGTGTTATGCCAGCTTCAGACGCGAACGCTGGATGAACGTCCATGGTCCCGCGGGGCTGTCCGATGGTTGCCTTGAGGCATGGAAGCCATGACAGCCGCGGGGCGCACGGTCGTCCCCGCGCGGGAAGCGCGTGCGGCGCGGCTGGCCGCCGGGCAGCGCGTGAGCGTGGTCGATCTTGAAGGCGGCCAGGTCGGCGACGTGTTCGCCTTCGCCGCCGAGGACGTGACCGAGCATCTCAGCGCCGCCCATACGCGCGCCGCCACGAAACGGTTGTTCCCCGCGCTGGGCGAGCCGTTCGTCACCGACCGGCGGCGACCGATACTGACGCTCGTCTCCGACACCTCTCCGGGCCGGCACGACATGTTGATCGCGGCCTGTGATCCGGCCCGGTACGCCGGACTGGGCGCGACGGCCTCCCACCCTTCGTGCGCGGACAACCTGCATCGCGCGGTCGCCGCGATGGGGTTGTCCATTCCCTTCACGCCGCAGCCGGTCAACGTGTTCATGCGGATCCCGGTCGGCGAGGACGGACGGCTGAGCTGGCTGCCCGCCCTCAGCCGTCCGGGGGACGCCATCACGTTCGAGGCGGCCATGGACTGCGTGTTCGTGGTCTCCGCGTGCCCCCAGGACCTCGTCGGGATCAACGCCGGCGAGCCGACGTCGCTGGCGATGGACGTCAGCGCCCTGAACTGAGCAGACATCCACGCGAGAGGCGAACCCCGCGCCGGCCGCCGGCCTGCCGCTGGCGCTCAGGCGGGGCCCGGGTCCTCCTCCCGCACCCGGGCGATCAGCTCCTCCACCTGGGTGTTCAGCCTGGTCCCTCGTGACCACCCCGCGTAGTGGGTGATGAAGACCACGACTTCGCGCAGTTCGTCCTCCGACAGCAGGTTCGTGCGCAGGGCGGCGTCGAGCTGGACCTCCGCCTGGTCGTCGATTCCCTGGCCGATCAGCAGGCCCAGGAGCAGCAGGCGGCGGTCCCTGACCGACAGCACGTCACGCGACCACAGGTCGCTGAACTGACGCTCGGCCGTCATGCCGTAGGAGTCCACGGTCTCGATCACCGGTTCTTTCATGAGTGCGCTCCCCAGTCGGAGGGATCCTCATATCTTTCGTCACTTCCTGAGAGGAACCAATGGGGGGTTGCACGAACGTTGTACGGCGGTGACCGTTGGGGAGTGGCCCTGACCACGGCTCTGTCTGATCTGTAACGACCGAAGCCTAGGTCCGGCCAAGATCTGGTCAAGATTTCTCACCGTACATCCGGCTCACCGCGCCTGAAAACGGGCACAACAACGGCGTTGGTCCGCCAAGCGGAGGTAACCCCCGGTGAGAACGGCACGGGCCCGGGTCGCGCTCATGGCCGCGGCCCTCATGCTGTCCGCGTGCGGGCAGCCCGACTACACCTACGTGCGCGACCGTGACGGCACCACCTACTTCAAGGTGCCCGCCTCGTTCGCCCAGCTCGACGCCCACCAGATCGACCTCTACCTGAGCGGGACGCAGCCCGGCTCCCAGGCCGAGGCGGAGCGGTCCCGGCGCGTCTGGTCCGTCGCCTTCGACCAGTCGACCGAACCGGACGTCACCCACCTGCTCGGCTCCACCGAGCCCTTCGTCTACGCGACCGTCCACCAGCTCACCGACGAGCAGCGCGACGGGGTCTCCCTCGACCGGCTCCGCGACTTCGTCCTGCCGGTGACCGCCCGGGTGCGCGAGCTGTACGAGGCACAGGCCACGGCCTCCGGCAGGCAGCCGCTGTTCACCGGGTTCGAGCAGATCAGCGACCAGGTGCTCACCTTCGACCGGGGCGCCAGGGGCGTCAGGGTGCGCTTCAACTACCGGATCGGGGCGGACGTCCAGACCTTCGACCACACCGCCATCCTCGACGAGCAGGGCGACACCGTCTCCGTCATGCTCATCGGCTGCCAGGCGATCTGCTTCCAGGCCCGTGCCGCGGAGTTCGACAGGATCGCCGACTCGTTCAGACTGCTCCGGCTGCCCGGATGAGGGGGCACAGTTGACCACCACCACGCACCACGAAGGGCTGCGCGCGCCCGGCAGCGGGCCGGCCGACCCCGACTCGGTCACCAGGAAGAGGATGCCGTTCTGGGACCGGAGCAAGTTCCTCATCGGGCTGGGCGCGGCCTTCCTCGTCCTGTCCTGGAAGACCATGGCCGACTACGAGGGCATCGTCACCTTCCCGGAGGCCATGCGGGCCATCGCCTACGAGCATCAGTGGATCTTCTGGCTGCTCGGCGCCGAGGCGCTGCGCCAGCTCCACTTCCTCGTCAGCGAGCGCTCGCCCCGCTACCACGGGTTCTGGAGCCGCCGCGTGTTCGGCGGGTTCGAGCGGTGGGCGCTCACCCGTTTCGACGACTGGACGCGGTACCGGATCTCCCGGGCCGTCAAGATCGTGTTCTGGGTCGTGCTGGTGGCGCTGGTGCTCGGCGCCGTCCTGGAGACCAGCCCGTTCCTGGCGCTGTTCCGGGCCCCCGCGCTGGTGTTCCAGGCTCTGCCGTTCCTGCTCCAGATCGTCTTCCTGTTCTTCGTGGTCATCATCCAGTTCGTCGGCATGTTCTGGTTCCTGTCGCGCGGCGGCGTCGAGACGTACTTCCCCGACGACATCAAGACCCGCTTCGCCGACGTGTGGGGCCAGGACCACGTCGTCGAGCGCGTCCGCGAGAACATCGTCTTCCTCGAACGGCCCGGCGAGATCGAGGAGCGCGGCGGGTACGTCCCCAGCGGCCTGCTGCTGTGGGGGCCGCCCGGGACCGGCAAGACGCTCATGGCCGAGGCGGTCGCGGGGGAGACCGGCAAGCCGTACGTCTTCGTGGACCCCGGCGCGTTCACCAACATGTTCATGGGCATCGGCATCCTCAAGGTCAAGACGCTGTTCCGCAAGCTGCGCAAGCTCGCCCTGCGGTACGGCGGCGTGATCGTCTTCTTCGACGAGGCCGACTCGCTCGGCAAACGCGGCCGGCTCGCCGTGCAGGGACCGCCCGGCCAGGGCGGCGGCTGGTCGGCGTTCTCCGGCGCGGCGGACTGCCACGGCCTCGGCTACCTGTCCGAGGAGACCCGCTCGGTACTGGCCTTCCGCCGCGGCCGGGAGCCGGAGGAGCCCAGCGCCCGCAACCGCTTCGTCATGGGCGGCGGCCTGAACAGCGGCGACCCCGGTACCCTCCAGGCGCTGCTCACCGAGCTGTCCGGGCTCAAGAAGCCGCGCGGGTTCTTCAACCGCCTCGTCCGCCGGCTGCTCGGCATGCGGCCCAAGCCGCCGCCCAAGTACCGCATCCTCGTCATGATGGCCACCAACCGGCCCGACGCGCTCGACGAGGCGCTGCTGCGCCCCGGCCGCATCGACCGCATCTACAAGGTGGGTTATCCGTCCAAGGCGGGGCGGCTGCGCACCTACCAGGGCTACTTCGACAAGGTCGAGCACGAGCTGACCCCCGAGCAGATCGACAAGCTCGCCACCATCACCCCGTACGCCACCGGCGCCACCATCAAGGACCTGGTCAACGAGTCGCTCATCACCGCCATCCGTGACGAGCGCGAGGTCATCACCTGGTCCGACGTGCTGCGCGCCAAGCGGCTCAAGCAGCTCGGCCCGCCCGAGGACGTCGAGTACATCGAGCGGGAACGGCACGCGGTCGCGGTCCACGAGGCCTGCCACGCCGTCGTCGCCTACGTCACCCGCTTCCACCTGGAGATCGACATCGCCACCATCGAGAAGGGCGCCGACTACCTCGGCATGGTGGCCTCCATCAAGCCGGAGGACCAGTTCACCCGGTGGAAGTCCGAGTACGAGGCCGACATCATGGTCTCCCTCGCCTCCCTGGCCGGCGAGCGGATGTTCTTCGGCCAGGACAACTCCTCCGGCGTGTCCGGCGACCTGCACTCGGCGACCTACCTGACCGCGCTCATGGAGTCCCACTGGGGCATGGGCTCCGGGGTCACCTCGCTGCCCGCCCTCCAGGAGCTGGAGATCATGGGCGGCAAGGCCATGCCGCGGCGCGACGGCGGCCCCACCGGCATCGCCGACCAGGAGCCCCCCAGGGGCAGACCCGAGCTGACGCCCGACGTGCTGGGGGAGCGGATCGAGTTCAACCTCGTACGGCTGCTGGAGCGGACCGAGCGGCTGCTGGAGGAGCACCGGCGCGACGTGCTGTGCGTGGCGCACGCGCTGGAGACCCACAAGACGCTCAACGGTGACGACGTGGTGGCCATCGTCGAGCGGCGCCCCGGGCCGATCATCGACGGCACGGTCTACGCCTCGGACGAGCTGTACCAGGAGCTGGAGGAGTACCACCTGGAGGCGGCACGGGCGCACAAGGAGCACAGCCGCATCGACCGGGACCTGCCGGGGGTCGCGGAGCCGACGGGCGCCGGGGAGGTGGTCACGGGTCAGATCCTGCAGAACGCCCCCTCGGGGACACCCGTCATCCAGACAGTGCCCCCTGCTTCCGCTGCGCCCCCTGGTTCCGCCGCGTCCGCCGTGATCTCGGCGGACGGGCGGCCGGAGTTCGTGCCGTGGGCGCCGGAGCCCGCGCCGGCCGCCGCCCCCGTGGCCACCACCCCGCTGTCGGCCCCGGTGCCGGCCGGCGATCCTCCGGCGGCCCCCGCGTCCCTGGCCGGCCCCGTCCCCACGCCGCGGCGCGGGCTGCGCGGGCGGGGCTGGGTGCTGGTCACGAGCCTGCTCGCGCTGGTGACGCTCGTGCTGCTCGTCGGGCTCGCCCTGACAGGCATGGCGCCGCCCACCGGCGGCGGCAAGGGGACGGGGGTGGCCTCGCCGGGGCTGCTGCTCATCGTGTTCGTCGTCGTGGTGGCCGTGGTCGTCGGCATCGGCCTCGCGCTCGTGGCGGTCCGCGGCATGCGGGCGGCCCAGGTCAAGGCCGAGCGTGAGCGCGACCACGCGCACGCCCGAGCGCAGCTCCTGGCCGCCGCCATGGACCCGGACACCGCCATGCGCCTGCTCGGCTACGACGGCGTGAACGGGAGGGACCCGCGCAACTGAAGCGCCGGGCCGGGCGGGAGACCTCCGGCCCGGCACGTCCGCATGCCCTCACAAGTGGAGATGCGGATCGGTGTCACTTAACACGACGTTCACATTCGGGCAAAAAGCGGGAAACGGCCGTCCGCAAGACTCGGCGCGGCTGAGAGAAACCCCGAAAGGACCGTTCGTGAGCTACAAGGCTGAGTACATCTGGATCGACGGCACCGAGCCCACCGCCCTGCTGCGCTCGAAGACGAAGATCCTTGCCGATGGCGCCGAGCCGCCCGTGTGGGGATTCGACGGCTCCAGCACCAACCAGGCCGTGGGTCACTCCTCCGACCGGGTGCTGCGCCCGGTGTCCACCTACCCGGACCCGATCCGCGGCGGTGACCACATCCTCGTCCTGTGCGAGGTCGAGGAGATCGACGGCACCCCGCACAAGAGCAACACCCGCGCCCTGCTGCGTCCCATCGCCGAGCAGTACGCCGGCCAGGAGTCCTGGTTCGGCATCGAGCAGGAGTACACCTTCTTCAAGGGCAGCCGCCCGCTCGGCTTCCCCGAGGGTGGCTTCCCCGCCCCGCAGGGCCACTACTACTGCGGCGTCGGCGCCGAGGCCGTGTTCGGCCGCGAGATCGTCGAGCTGCACCTCGACCGCTGCCTGGCCGCCGGCCTCGCGATCTCCGGCATCAACGCCGAGGTCATGCCCGGCCAGTGGGAGTTCCAGGTCGGCCCGGCGGGCCCCGTCGAGGTGGCCGACCACCTGTGGGTCGCCCGTTACCTGCTCTACCGGACGGCCGAGGAGTTCGGCGTGGAGGCCACCCTCGACGCCAAGCCCGCTCGCGGCGACTGGAACGGCGCCGGCGCGCACACCAACTTCTCCACCAAGGCGATGCGCGAGAACTACGACGCGATCATCGTCGCGTGCGAGTCGCTCGGCGAGGGCGACAAGCCGATGGAGCACGTCTCCCAGTACGGCGCCGACATCGAGCTGCGCCTGACCGGCCACCACGAGACCGCCCCGTGGAACAAGTACAGCTACGGCGTGTCCAACCGCGGCGCCTCCGTCCGCATCCCGTGGCAGGTCGAGGTGGACAAGAAGGGCTACATCGAGGACCGTCGCCCCAACGCCAACATCGACCCGTACGTGGTCACCCGCCTGCTGGTGAACACCTGCTGCGCGGCGCTGGAGAAGGCCGGCCTCGTCTGACCGGTGGCACGACGCTGATCTCAGGGAACGCGGGCACCCCCGATGGGGCCCGCGTTCCCGCGTTGTCCGACTGCGCACCGTCGCCTCTCGACGCCGTACGGTAATCGGGGCACCGCCCATCGTGACACGGAGCCACTCCGCCGCGCAGGCCGACGCCCGCGGCGGAGTGGCTTTCTTCCCGGCTTCCTCTCGCGGGAGGATCCTCCGCCGGCGGCCTAGAGGCGGAAGTCCAGGTCGGGGGTGATGTCGGCGACGTCCATCTGGGCCTTCTGCAGGCGGCCCGAGTGGTCCCAGTTCATCGCCTGCCAGCGGGTGAACTGCTCCAGCACCCACATGCCCGACTGGCGGCTGCCGTTGCCGGACTTGCCGTTGCCGCCGAACGGCAGGTGCGCCTCCGCCCCGGACGTGGAGTTGTTGACGCTGACCATGCCCGCCGAGACGCCCTCGCGGAAGCGGAACGCGTGCCGGGCGTCGGTCGTGTAGATGGAGCTGGACAGGCCGTAACCGGGCAGGTTCGCCAGCTCGATCGCCTCGTCCAGGGTCCGGAACGTCGTCACGCCGACGATCGGGCCGAACGTCTCCTCCAGGAACAGCCGGTCCTCCGGCCGCACCCCGTCGACCACGACCGGGTGGTAGTACAGCCCGCCCTCGCCGGTGAAGTCCTGACGCGCGCTGTCCGGGGTGATCCGTCCGGTCTCGCCGGTGACGACCCGATGGTGGGGCTGGATCCAGGTCAGGTACTCCTCGTACCGGTCGGCGAACTTCTGGTCGAGGAGCGGGCCCGCCAGCACGTCCTGGTCCGGCTCGCCGATCCTGGCCTCCCGCACCGCCGCGGCGAACCGCTCCACGAACTCGTCGTGGACGCTCTCGTGCACGATCACCGTGCCGAGGCTGGTGCAGCGCTGGCCGGCCGTGCCGAACCCGGAGAACAGGGCGCCCTCGACCGCGAGATCCAGCTCGGCGTCCGGCATGATCACCATCGGGTTCTTGCCGCCCAGCTCCAGGCACGCCGACTGCAGGTGGCGCCCGGTGAGCTCGCCCACCTTGCGCCCGACCTCGCTGGAGCCGGTGAACCCGACCTTCTGCACCGTCCCCTCCTCCAGCGCCCGCTCCAGCCCGCCGAACGTCTCGGCGCCGTCGGCGAACACCACGTTGAGCACCCCGTCGGGCAGGCCGGACGCGGCGAACAGCCGGTACAGGGCATGCCCGGACGCGGCCGCGTACTCGGCCGGCTTCCACACCACGGCGTTGCCGCACAGCAGCGCCGGCACCAGGTACCAGGACGGCACGGCGACCGGGAAGTTGCCCGCGGTGATCACCGCCGCCACGCCCACCGGGTTGCGGAAGGTGAACAGGTTCTTGTCCGGCATCTCCGACGGCACGGTCTGTCCGTACAGCCGGCGGCCCTCGCCGAGGAAGAAGTCGCACGTGTCGACGATCTCCCGCACCTCGCCCAGCGCCTCGGCGTACGGCTTGCCGATCTCCTCGGTGACCAGCCGGGCCAGGCTCTCGGCGTTGGCCTCGACCAGCCGCCCGATGGACGCGATCACCCGCCCGCGCACCGGCGCGGGGACCTTGGCCCACTCGCGCTGCGCCTCCTTGGCGGTCCGGCAGGCGGCGGCGAACGTGTCGGCGTCGGCCATCCCGACGCTCGCCACGACCTCGCCGGTGCGCGCGGGGTTGGTCGACTGGTACGTGCTCGCGCTGGCGGCGTCCTTGCCACCCACGACGGAGACGATCTGACGGGTCACCGGTGCCCTCCTCAAAGTTCCTACGGCCAGACAATCATCCCGCCGCAGAAAACCCAAGGCGGACCCCCGCGGGTCCGCGTTCGCGGGCTCGGTTCGAGAATCCACCAAGGTCACTTACCTGGGACGTAATTGGCAGCGCTACCTCCGCCACGCGAGACTTTACCCATCAGCACCGCAGAACCACCCACACCAGACATTGGGGGCAATGAGATGTTCTTCGAGACGAACGACGGGACCAGGCTGGCCTACGAGGACTACGGCCAGGGCCGGCCGATCGTGTTCGTCGCCAGTGCGATGCTCTGCTCCGACATGTGGGAGTACCAGATCCCGTACTTCGTGGAGCGCGGCTACCGCTGCATCGCCCTGGACCGGCGCGGGCACGGCCGCTCCGACCGGCCCAGCACCGGTTACGACATGGACACTGCGGCCGACGATCTCGCCGTGCTGATCGAGCGTCTCGACCTGCGCGAAGTGACCTTGGTGGGCCACTCGATGGGCGGCGCCGAGATCGCCCGGTACCTGCACCGGCACGGCGACGAGCGGATCGCGCGGATCGCCCTCGTCTCCGCCATGCTGCCGTTCATGCGGCAGACCGACGACCACCCCGAGGGAATCCCCGGCGCCATCCTGGACGCGTCGATCGCCTCGCTCGACGCCGACCGGCCCAAGTGGCTGGCCCGGCAGGCTCAGGCGTTCTTCGCCACCCACCTGGGCAACGACGTCTCCCCGGCGCAGGTCGAGTTCACCATGCGTCAGTGCCTGGAGGTCTCGCCGTGGGCGGTGCGCGAGAGCCAGCGGAACGTGGTCAACTTCGACCACCGGGCCACCCTGCCGGAGATCAACGTCCCGACGCTGGTCGTCCACGGCGCCGCGGACTTCTCCGCCCCGATCGACGTCACCGGCCGCCGCACCGCCAAGCTCATCCCCGGCGCCGTCTACCACGAGTACCCCACCGCCGGCCACGGCCTGTTCGTCAGCCACCGGGACCAGCTCAACGACGACCTGCTCGCCTTCATCACGGGCCGGTGACCCGCCAGGACGCCGCGCGAGGAGGCCGCCTCCACGGGGAAGGCGGCCCCTTGGCCGGCTACTCCCGGCCCTCGTCCGGCAGGCCGTTGTCGAACTGCTGCGGCTGCACGAGCTTGTTCGGCTTGCCGCGCTCGGACTTCGCCAGGACGGCGGCGTCGGGGTAGTCGGTGACGAAGGCGTCCACGCCGAGGTTCAGGTGGGCGCGGTACTCCGCCAGCGCGTCGCCGTGGTCGGTCGGCGCCTGACCGCGGCGCAGTTGCAGGGGCAGGTACTGGTTCTCGCTGCGGAACGTGTACACGCCGATCTTGAGCCCAGCCTTGTGCGCGTCCGACACCAGCGTCGTCGGGGTGCCCCAGCCGCCGTCCGGGTTGACCGGGATCGCCGACGACTTGTCCGGCCCGATCCACCGGGCGTACTGGGCGATCTTCGCCAGCCCCTCGGGCTTCATCATGTCCGCGTACGTCGTCGGGTCCCCGGCCGCCGTCAGGTCGTACGGCCGGCCCGTGGTGCCGAGCGCCTGCCACAACGGCACGCGCAGCTCCTTGGCCACCCGCTTCAGGCTGGACGGCTCGAACGACTGCACCACCACCGGGCTGTTCGGCCGGTCGAGCCCGTTGCGCTTGACGGTCTCGATCAGCGGCTCCTCCAGCGGCAGCCCGATCGACCTGAAGTACGTCGGATGCTTGGTCTCGGGGAAGACGCCGACCTGCCGGCCGTACTGGCGGGAGAGCCGCTTGGCCAGGTCGAGCACCTCCTGGAACGTGAGCACCTGGTAGTAGCCGTTGTAGACGGTGTTGCGCTGGCGGATCGCCGGCAGCCGCTCGACCGCGCGCAGCGTCTTCAGCTCGGCCAGCGTGAAGTCCTCGGTGAACCACCCGGTCACGTCGCGCCCGTCGACGACCTTGGTGGTCCTGCGCGCGGCGAACTCGGGGTGCAGCGACACGTCGGTGGTGCCGGAGATCTCGTTCTCGTGCCTGACGACCAGGACGTGGTCCTTGGTCGGCACCAGGTCGGGCTCGATCCAGTCGGCGCCCATGGCCACGGCCAGCTCGTATCCGCCCTGCGTGTGCTCGGGGCGGTGACCCGCCGCGCCGCGGTGGCCGATGACGACGACCTTGGACCGGTCGGCCGCGGGCTCGGCGGCGGCCGGGGCGGCGGCCGCTCCGGCGAGCGGAACGAGGACGGCCAGGGTGGTGGCAGTGGTGACTGCGATCTTTCGCACGTGGGACTCCCTGCGGTGTCGGCACCGGAGACTCTCACCGGTGATCACCGCCGCCGATTATGGTAAGGACCGAAATACAGCTATGGCGCAATAACAGCGAAATTTCTCGGTGTTCCGGGCGGGGGCCGACTCCTCGTTCGGCAACTGCGTCGGTGGCCTTCGGCGGCCTGGCCGTGCGCCGCACCCTCCGCCGCCCCGGCTGACGGGGCTCGCTCCGTCAGCGGGGCGCGGGGGGACGGCAAAAACCGCAGCATGACGGTGTCGCAGGTCGCTGGCGGGATAGGGATCAGAGTGTCCGGGGCCGGTCCCTTCCCAGCAGGAGATGACACATGGTCGCTCCCCTTCTCACCACCGTGAGCGATGCCGCCGGGACGGCCCTGAAGGAGGCCGCCGCGAGTTCGGCCGATCTGGGGGCCGCGCGGATGCAGATGGCGCTCTCCCTGGGCTGGCACATCATCCTCGCCTGCTTCGGCGTGGGCATGCCGGCGATCACCCTGCTGGCCGAGTGGCGGGGGCACCGCACCGGTGACGTCCACTACCGGCTGCTGGCCCGGCGGTGGGCGCGGGCCATGGGCGTGCTGTTCGCCGTGGGCGCCGTCTCCGGCACCATCCTGTCGTTCGAGATGGGCCTGCTGTGGCCGGGGATGATGGGAACGTACGGCGAGGTCATCGGGCTGCCGTTCTCGCTGGAGGGCATCGCGTTCTTCATCGAGGCGATCTTCCTGGGCATCTACCTGTACGCCTGGGACCGGATGCCGCCCGTCGCGCACATGCTGTCCGGCGTGCCGATCGTCATCGCGGGTGTGGCCAGCGCGTTCTTCGTCGTCACCGCGAACGCCTGGATGCAGCAGCCGACCGGATTCCTCCTGCGCGACGGCCGGGTGGTGGCGGTGAACCCGTGGGCGGCGATGTTCAACCCGGCGACGCCGCCGCAGACCGTGCACATGATCCTGGCCGCGTTCATGGTCGCCGGGTATGGCATGGCGAGCGTGTACGCCGTGGCCATGCTGCGCGGACGGCATGACCGCTACCACCGGGTCGGCCTGCTGCTGCCGCTGACCGTGGCGGGGATCGTCACGCCGTTCCAGATCGGCGTGGGCGACTGGGCGGCGCACTTCGTGGCCGACAACCAGCCCGTCAAGCTGGCCGCCATGGAGGGGGTCTTCGCGTCGGGGCGCGGGGTGCCGCTGCACCTGGGCGGGATCGCCGTCGACGGCGAGCTCAGGTACGCCCTGGAGATCCCGTACGGGCTGTCGCTGCTCGCCCACTGGGATCCCGGCGCCGCCATCCAGGGCCTGAACGTGGTCCCGCCCGGCGACCGGCCGCCCGTCAACATCGTCCACTGGGCGTTCCAGATCATGGTGGGCATGGGCATGGCGCTGCTGCTGCTCGCCGCGTGGCTGGCCGTGTCCTGGTGGAGGCGGCGTGAGCCGCCGCGCACGGTGTGGTTCGCGCGCGCCGCGGCGCTGTCGGGGGTGGCGGCGGTGCTGGCGCTGGAGGCCGGCTGGGTCGTCACCGAGGTGGGGCGGCAGCCCTGGATCGTCTTCCGCGTGCTGCGCACCGCCGCCGCCGTGAACCCGGCGCCCGGCCTGGTGTACGGCTTCGTCCTGGTCACGGTGGTGTACGTGGCGCTGACCGTCGCCACCGTGTACGTGCTGCGGCGGCTGGCGCGCGACGTGCCGGTGCCCGTCGCGCCGCAGGAGCCCGACGTCTCCGGCTACAAGGTCGTCTGACCATGCCGCTGCCGGAGATCATGCTCGCGGTGCTGTGGATCGGGCTGACCGCGTACGTGCTGTTCGCCGGAGCCGACTTCGGCGGCGGCGTGTGGGACCTGCTGGCCGGCGGGGCCGCCACGGGACGCCGCAGCCGGGAGCTGGTGGAGCACTCCATCGGTCCCGTCTGGGAGGCCAACCACGTCTGGCTGATCTTCGTGCTCGTGCTGATGTGGACGGGCGTCCCGTCGGTGTTCGCGGCCGTCGCCTCCACCCTGTACATCCCGTTGACGCTCGCGGCGCTCGGCATCATCGCCCGGGGCGCGGCCTTCGCCTTCCGCAAGGCGTCCACGGAGCTGTGGCAGCAGCGGCTGTTCGGGGCGACGTTCGCGTTCTCGTCCGTCGTCACGCCGTTCTTCCTGGGAACGGTGGCGGGCGCCATCGCCTCCGGCCGGGTGCCGCCGGGCATCGCCAAGGGCGACCTGGTGACGAGCTGGGCGAACCCGACGTCGCTGGTGGCGGGCGCACTGGCCGTCGGCACCGCCGCGTACCTGGCCGCGTGCTACCTGACCCGCGACGCCGAGCGCACCGGGCAGAAGGACCTGGCGGAGGAGTTCCGGCGCCGGGCCCTGGTGGCCGGCCTGGTCGTGGGCGTGCTGTCGGCGGCGGGGCTGCTGGTGCTGCACGCCGACGCGCCGCGCCTGTTCGCCGAGCTGACCTCCGGCCGGGCGCTGCCGTTCCTGGTGCTGTCGGTGGTGGCCGGGGTGGCGTCGCTGCCGCTGCTGTGGCTGCGCCGCTATCTGGCGGTACGGATCACCGGCGCGCTGGCCGTGGTGGGGCTGCTGTGGGGGTGGGGCGTGGGGCAGTACCCGGTGCTGCTGCCGGGCGTGACGCTGCGGGAGGCGGCGGCCACCGGGACGGTGCTGGCGGCCAGCCTCGGCGCCCTGGCCGTCGGGGCGGTGCTGCTGGTGCCGTCGCTGTGGTGGCTGTACGCGACGTTCCAGCGCGGGCACACCGCCGGCAAGGACCGGGAGCAGGCCGGGAGTTAGGTACCCTCCCGCCGGTTCATGTTTTTCCTTACGCCATAAGCTATCCTCTGTCGGGTAACTCTTTATGCCATAAGGAATCAGAGGTGAACCGGATGACCACCCGGGTGACACTCCACGACGGAGCCGAGATCGACGTCGAGATCGAGGGGGACGGCCCCGCCGTGCTCCTGCCCGTGAACCCCCGTCCCGTCGAGGGCCCGCAGGCGGAGGAGATGCGCAAGTGGGGCGCGGACCCCGCGCTGGGCCGCACCCTCATCGACGGACTGGCGGACCGCTTCACGGTCGTCGCGTTCGACTACGAGGGCCATGTCCTGGCCCAGCCCAAGCCGGACACGCTCACCCCCGCCAACGTGGCCGCCGACGTGCTGGCCGTGGCCGACGCCGCCGGGGCCGACCGGTTCGCGTACTACGGCTACTCCTGGCTCGCGCTCAGCGGCCTCCAGCTCGCCGTCCGCACCGACCGGCTGTCGGCGCTCGTCATGGGCGGCTACCCGCCGATCGGCGGCCCGTACGCGGCGATGCTGGCCGTCACCACCGCCACCCACACGATGGCGACCGACCCGGCCCCCGAGGAGCCGGACGGTGAGCCAGGGGAGCCGGGCGACTGGTCCAAGGTGAAGGTGACGATGACGCCCGGCCAGACGCAGCAGTTCGTCACCCTGTACGAGGAACTGCGCGGGTTCGACGACCTGGCCGTGCAGTCGCGGGTCACCTGCCCCCGGCTGTGCTTCGCCGGCTCCGCCGACGTGATCCAGTACGACGAGCGGTGGGGCGGCGTCATCGTGGACATCGCCGGCCCGTTCACCGGACGGCGGGACGAGATGGAGTCGCTCGGGTGGGAGGTGCGGGTGCTGGACGGCCTCGACCACACCGGCGCCATGCAGCCGGGCGCCGTCCTGCCGGTCCTGCGCCCCTGGCTGGAGTCCCGCCTGCCGGCCCGGGTGTCGTGACGTCTCAGACGTAGTAGCCCTGCACCGGGACCTGCGCCTTCTCGTAAAGCGCGGGTCCCTCCAGGCGGGGACCAGCGGCCGTGGCCGGCGGCTTCAGACCGGTGAGCTGCTCGGTGGACAGCGCGAACACGACGCGGCCGAGGAACGAGCGCTCGATCGCGCCCGTGCACATGCCGCACGGCTGGCAGCTCGTGTACATCGTGGTGGCCGCCGCCGCCTCGGGCGTCAGCTCGCGGGCCGCCCAGCGGGCCAGCTTCAACTCGGGATGGGCGGTGATGTCGCCGCCCGTCACCGTCGAGTTGCGCTCCTCGACCAGCACGTCGCCGTCCGGGCCCACCAGCAGCGAGCCGAACGGCGGGTCGCCGCCCTCACGGGCCTCGGCGGCCAGCTCGATGGCCCGCAGCAGGAACCGTTCGTCGTCGTGTGTCATGGGGACTCCGTCCGTACATCGGGATTGATCTTACGAGCGGCGGCCACAGCGGCGAGCGCCCGCCAGGCCGCCTCGGGGTACAGCGTCTCCGCCGGGTCCTCGCCGAACGGGTCCAGCACCACCGTCTCCACGCCGAGCAGCCGCAGCTCCTCCAGGTCGCCGAGGACCTGGTCGAGCGTGCCCTCGCCGGCGAGCCGGTCCGGGCCCGTGACCGGGGCGTCGGTCAGCCGCAGCACGATGCGCGGGACCATGGCCGGCACGGGACGCCCCAGCTCCTCGGCCGCGGCGGCCAGCCGGACCGCCGCCTCGCGCATCCAGGGCACCGTGCGCCGCAGCGGGTGCCAGGCGTCGCCCAGCCGCGCGGCCCGGCGGATGCCGGCGTCGCTGTTGCCGCCCACCCACAGCGGGATGCGTCCCGCGCGGTAGTCGTCCTCGTTCTCCCACGCGGCGCGCATGGCCAGCAGGTGCTCCTCGGTCAGCGCGCCGCGCCGCTCGAACGGCACGCCCAGCGCCTCGAACTCCTGCCGGGCCCACCCGACGCCCACGCCCAGCACCAGCCGTCCGCCGCTGAGCTGCTGCAGGTTGGCGGCCATGCGGGCCACCAGCAGCGGATGACGGTACGGGACGATGAGCACGGTCGTGCCCAGGCCGATCCGGTCCGTGACGCCGGCCAGCCACGACAACGTGGTGAACGGCTCGTAGAACGGCGCCGGGTACTGCTCGGCCACGTCGGGCGTCACCACGACGTGGTCGGAGACCATCAGCAGGTCGAAGCCGAGACCCTCGACGGTCCGCGCCCACCGGCGCAGCGTGCCGGGGTCGGTCCCGGGGCCGAAATTCGGAACATTCACACCTATCCGCACCCGTCCAACGCTATCCACCCTCACAGCCGATCCGGAAGGCAATCCTCACGCTATGAGGGCTGGACGGCCGTGGATCTCCCGGTAGTTTGGGCCCATGGCAGAGAATGTCGACGCGACCGACTGGGCGATCATCGCCGAGCTCCAGCGGGACGGCCGCGTCCCTCTGACCGAGCTGGCCCGGCGCGTCAACCTCAGCGCCTCGGCCACCACCGAGCGGGTACGGCGGTTGGAGGCGGCGGGCGTCATCACGGGCTACCGGGCCGAGATCGACCTGGCCAAGGTGGGCTTCGCGGTGCTGGCGATGGTCCGGCTCAAGTACCCGGGCAACCGGCACGAGCCGCTGCACCGGCTGCTCGGCGAGCGCCGGGAGATCCTCGAATGCCTGCGCACCACCGGGGACGACTGCTACACGCTCAAGGTGGCGGCCGTCTCCATGGGACACCTGGAGCGCATCGTGGACGAGCTCGCCCAGTTCGGGAGCACCACGACCAACGTCGTCTACAGCCAGACCCTGGCCTACCGGGCCCCCGCCGCGCCCTCCACCTGAACGCTCCTCCTCGTCGCTCCCCGGGGATCAGCTCGCGGCGCCCCGCTCTCGCTCGGCGGCGAGGCCGTCCGTCCGCACCTCCTCCGGCGAGCGGTCCGGGCGCAGGCCGCGCCACGAGGGGTGACGCAGCCGCCCGTCGCCGGTCACGTCCGCGTACCGCACCTCGCCGACCAGCCGCGGCTCCACCCAGCGGGCGTCGCGGGCGTACTCGCGCGGCACCGGCTGCCCGAACGGTGACGAGGGCCGCTCCAGCGGCGTCAGGTCCTCACGCAGCGCGACCAGCATGGCGTCGGTGAACCCGGTCCCGACGTGCCCCACGTACATCAGCCGCCCGCCCGGGTCGTACGCGCCGAGCAGCAGCGACCCGATCCCGCCGGCACGCCGCCCCGCGCCCGGCTTCCACCCGCCGATGACCACTTCCAGATGGGAGAAGTTCTTCACCTTCGTCCACTCCGGGCCCCGCCCGCCCGGACGGTACGGCGAGTCGCGCCGCTTGACGACCACGCCCTCCAGGCCGAGGCGGTGACTGGCGTCCAGCGCCGCCCGCGGGTCGCCGAGGAACGCCACCGGCGTCTGCCACCGGAACCCCGGCCGCACCAGACCCTCCAGCAGCTCCCGGCGCTCGTCGTACGGCAGGCGGATGGCGCTGCGGTCGTCGACGTGCAGCACATCGAAGATCATGTACGTGACGGGGACGGTCCTGACCAGCTCGGCGATCCTCATGGGCCGCCGCTGGTGCATCCGCGCCGCCAGCGCGCCGAAGCTGGGCAGGCCGCTGTCGTCGAACGCCACGATCTCGCCGTCGAGCACCACGTCGCGGCCGCCCACGGCCCCGGCCATGGGGTACAGCTCCGGATAGGCCGGCGTGACATCGTGCCCGTTGCGCGACATGAGGCGCAGCGCCCCCGCCTCGACGTACGCCAGGCCGCGCACGCCGTCCCACTTCATCTCCGCCGACCACAGGTCGTGCTGCGCGGGTGGCGGCAGGCGGCCGAGCTGGGCGAGCATCGGCCGGTACGTGGGGAGTCGCCCCATGACGGATGGCCTTCCCGCGCGGGGGACGGCTACGGTCCGGTGGGAGTAGAGGACGGGTCAAGTCCCGACAAAGCACCCGCTTCCTGTCGCTCCCGGCCGTTCCGGTCGGCCGTGAGGCCTGAAACGTCCGGTCGGCCGTGAAGCCTGGAACGTTCAGTCGGCCGTGAAGTCCTGGAAGTCGAAGCCAGGCGAGACCACACAGCTCACCAGCACGGCCTCGTCGCCGGCGGGGCGCGCCGCCTGCCAGGCCCCTCCCGGGACCACGACCTGCGGCACCTGTCCCTCCTCCACCAGCGGGCCGAGCACGACCGTCTCGTCGCCGACGGTGAGCGTGAGCGGCCCGCCCCGGTGCCAGAGCCACACCTCGTCGGACCGTACGCGGTGCGGGACCGACTGCTCGCCGGGCTGGAGCAGGAAGTAGATGCCCGTGGCGCTGGCGCGCGGGCCGGGATAGCCGTCCGGCCGGAACGACACCGGCGAGCGCCAGGTCTCGCGGAACCAGCCGCCCTCGGGGTGGGGCAGCAGGTCGAGCGCGCGGGCGATGGGAGGGCGCTCCTCGAACCGGACGGGGGCCCCGTGGACGTCGCGGCGCAGGAACCGGGTGCCGTCGAGGACGAGCTGCCCGGACAGCCCGCTGGCCAGGGCCTCCGCCTCGTCCGCCACCTCGGTCGACGGGCCGTCGGGATAGATCGTCAGCTCCACGGGGCGAGTCTATGATCTCGCTCCTGACGGCGTTGTCAGGCGGGGCTGGAAATGTCGGTCCGAGTGGCTAGTGTGCCCTAGGTGATCGAACGGTGGAGCCGCGACCAGGTGCTCGCCCTCGCCCCCGACGCGCCGTCCCGCAAGGCCGCCCAGGGTGTGGCGAAGGCTGCCGCGTGGCCGCTCCTCGGGGTCGTCGCGGACGGTGCCGCCGTGGTGTTCGGCGAGTGCGCGGGGAGCGGGGCGAAGCCGTACCGGACGTGTGTCGACCTCGCGGAGCCCGCCTACCGGTGCGGCTGTCCGAGCCGGAAGCTCCCGTGCAAGCACGCGCTCGGGCTGCTGCTGCTCTGGGCGGCCGGCGAGGTGCCCGCCGCCGGAGCCGCGCCGGGGTGGGCCGCCGACTGGCTCGCCGACCGCGCCACTCGCCCCACCTCGGACGTCGCGCCGGTGGCAGGACCGGGGGAGGCGCCGCGAGGGATGGAGGCTGCCGCGGGCCGGGGAGGCGGGCGTGGCACGGCGGCGGAGTCCGCCCGGCATGCCCGCGTGACCGCCGGGCTCGCCGAGCTGGAGCGCTGGCTGGCCGACCAGATCCGCCAGGGCCTGGCCGCGGCCGGCGACGGCGACTGGGACGACCTGGCCAAGCGGCTCGTGGACGCCCAGGCGCCGGGGATGGCGGGCACCGTGTCCCGCCTGCGGGCGGCCCGCGCGGCGGACGACTGGCCGGAGCGGCTGCTGGAGGAGTACGCCCTGATCGATCTGCTGGCCGTGGCCTACCGCCGCCGCGCCCACCTGCCGGCCCCGCTGGTGCAGACGGTGCTGTCGCGGGTCGGGTTCCAGGTGACGCGCGAGGAGGTGCTGGCCGGCCCGACTGTACGGGACAGCTGGGACGTCCTGGGGCAGCGCGACGAGGTGCAGGAACGGCTGACGTCCCGCCGGCTGTGGCTGCGGGGCCGCGGCACGGGCCGGCCCGCGCTGGTGTTGTCGTTCGCCCCGCAGGGCCACGCCCTGGACGCCTCGCTGGTCACCGGCACCACCGTGCACGCCGACCTGGTCTTCTACCCGGGCGCCGCCCCGCTCCGCGCCCTCCTGACCACCCGGCACGCCGCACCACCATCCCCGCCCGCACCGCCCGCGCCCGCACCGCCCGCGCCCGCACCGCCCGCGCCTGCGACGACCATGCGGCCGACGGCGGCCGTGCCCGCCACGACTGGGCCCGCGGCGCTCATGGGCGCGCCGCCCGGGGTGACGCCGGAGGAGGCGATGGACGAGGTGGCCGCCGCCCTCGCCGCCGACCCCTGGACCGACTCCTGGCCCCTCGTCCTGGCCGGGGTCGTTCCCGGGCGTACCCGTCTCGGCGGATTCCCGTTGCACCGGAGCGCGTACGACCCGTGGCGGCTGATGGCCGTCTCCGGAGGCCACCCCGTCACGGTCGCCGCCGAGTGGACGCCGTACGGGCTGCGCCCCCTGACGACGTGGGCTGACGACGGGACGGTGGTGATCCTGTGAGCTGGGACGACCTCGCCTCCACGGCCCTGGTGGGCACCCACCGCAGGCCGTACCAGGGGGATCTGCTGGCGGACGCCGCCGTGGAGGTCGCCCGGCGGCGCGCCGGGCGCCGCCTCACCCTCGCGAGCGAGCAGACCTCCGGCGCGGGCCCCGATTTCGCCCCCTCGGGCGAGACCACCCCTGGCACCGGCGCGGATCACATCCCCCCTCGGCAGGAGGTATCCGGGGACGGGCGGATGGCGCCGCGGGAGGGGCAGGCGGCCGTCGGCGGGGTGGCGGCCGGGCGGCTGGTGCGGATTCTCGGGGGCGAGTACGAGCGGCTGCTGCCCGAGTGGCTGGCCGCCGCGGCGGCGACCGGACGCCGGGTGCCCCCGTACGTGCTGCCGGAGCTGCTCGAACGCGGCCGCCGCGACCGCTCCATCCGCGCGCACCTCGGCGTGCTCGCCGGGCGGCGCGGCCGGTGGCTGGCCGGGCTCAATCCGGCCTGGGCCTACCTGCTGGAAGAGCCGACCGGCGAGACATGGGACCTGGGAAGCCCCGCCGACCGCCGCGCGTACGTGCGGCGGCTCAGGGTGGACGATCCCGGGGCCGCGCGGCAACTGCTGGAGAGCACGTGGGAGAGCGAGACGCCGGACGACCGGGCGGAGTTCGTGACCGTGCTGGCCGAGGAGCTGTCCATCGGGGACGAGCCGTTCCTTGAACGGGTGCTCGACGACCGGCGCCGCGAGGTCCGCCAGCAGGCCGCGAACCTGCTGGCCCGGCTGCCCGGCTCCGCCCTGTCCCGGCGGATGGCCGAGCGGGCCCGTGCCTGCTTCACCATCGCCGGAGGCGTGATGCGCGTGGAGCCTCCGAAGGAGTGCGACCGGGCGATGGAGCGCGACGGCGTCAAGGTCAAGCCGCCCCGGGGCATCGGTGAGCGGGCCTGGTGGTTGCAGCAGGTCATCGCCCGCGCGCCGCTGGAGATCTGGGGTCCCGACCCGGCGCCGCTGCTGGCCCTGCGGATCCCCGACTGGGACGCCGAGGTGAAGACCGCCTGGGTCCGGGCCGCCCTGCTGCAGCGCGATCCGGCGTGGGCGCGGGCGATGTTCGCCTGGGACCCGATCGCCGACCTGCTGACCGTGCTGCCGCCCGGCGAGCAGCAGGTGCTCGCCGCCGCGTTCGTCCGCGAGCATGATCTGGACAGCCAGTTGATCATGGTGCTGGGCGGCGTGTCGCCGGATTGGCGCGAGGAGCTGGCCACGGCCGTACTCGCGAAGATCGTCAAAGTGGCCGGCACCCAGCCCTGGAACCTCGGCGAGCTGGTCAAGCTGGCCGGCGAGCGGGTCGCGCCCGCGCTGGCCGATCTGGCCGCGCGTTACTCGACCGAGCCGGCGGTGCAGCAGGTGGCCGCCATGCTGCGGTTCCGCGCCGACATGATGGAGGAGCTTTCGTGAACGACCTCAGCCCGGTGAGCGGAGCCCGCACGGGCGGCGACGCGGGCGTGCCGAACGACGCAGGCGTTCTGCGCCCTCACGCGGAGGACCAGTACGCCGAGGAGTTGCACCTGCTCGCCAAGGAGGACGACCGGCCCCGACCGCCCGGCTGGAAGCTGTCTCCGTGGGCGGTCACCACCTACGTCCTCGGCGACGGCGACCGCATCACGCCCAAGTACGTGGGAGCCCGCCGCATCGTGGAGGTGGCCGTCGCCACGCTCGCCACCGACCGCGCGCTGCTGCTGCTCGGCGTGCCCGGCACGGCCAAGACCTGGCTGTCGGAGCACCTGGCCGCCGCCATCAGCGGCGACTCCACGCTGCTCGTCCAGGGCACGGCCGGCACCGCCGAGGAGGCCGTTCGTTACGGCTGGAACTACGCGAGGCTGCTGGCCGAGGGCCCGTCGATCGAGGCGCTGACCCCGTCGCCGGTGATGCGGGCCATGGCCGAGGGCCGCGTGGTCCGGGTCGAGGAGCTCACCCGCATGCCGTCCGACGTGCAGGACGCCCTCATCACCGCGCTGTCGGAGAAGACGTTGCCCATCCCCGAGCTGGGGCACGAGGTGCAGGCAAGGCGCGGGTTCAACCTCATCGCCACCGCCAACGACCGCGACAAGGGCGTCAATGACCTGTCCAGCGCGTTGCGCCGCCGCTTCAACACGGTCGTGCTGCCCGTCCCGGCCACCGCCGAGGAGGAGGTCGACATCGTCTCGCGGCGGGTCGACCAGCTCGGCAGGTCACTGGAGCTGCCGGGCACCTCGACGGGGCTGGAGGAGATCCGGCGCGTGGTGACGGTGTTCAGGGAGCTGCGTGCGGGTGTCACCGAGGACGGCCGCACCAGGGTCAAGTCGCCCAGCGCAACCCTGTCCACGGCCGAGGCCATCTCGGTGCTCACCAGCGGCATCGCGCTGGCCGCGCACTTCGGCGACGGGGTGCTGCGGCCGGCCGACGTGGCGGCGGGGATGGTGGGGGCCGTGGTGCAGGAGCCGGTGTCGGACCGGGTGGTGTGGCGCGAGTACCTGGAGACGGTCGTCCGCGAGCGGCCGGGCTGGCAGGACTTCTACCGGGCCTGCCGTGACGTCTCCTGACCGCGAGCTCTTCCGACTGAGGCGGGTTCCGACCGGGACCTGTTCTGGCCGGGACGGCTTCTGCCCGGAACCTGTTCTGACCGGGACGTGTTCTGGCCGGGGCCTGTGCTGAGCGCACGTGATTCCGACGGTGACCTGTTCTGACGGCGGCGTCTCGTCGTCGACGGCCGTTCCCGCACCGCTCCCGCGTCCGACGGCGCGGGGGCTCCACGTTCGAGGAGATGCGATGACTGTCTCGGTCCTGGGGGTGCGCCACCACGGGCCCGGGTCGGCGAGGGCCGTGCGAGAGGAGCTGCGGCGGCTGCGGCCCGACGCGATCCTCGTCGAGGGGCCGCCGGAGGCCGACCCGCTCGTGGCCCTGGCCCCTGAGCTGGAGCCGCCGGTGGCGTTGCTGGCGCATGTCCCGGGCGCGCCGTCGAGCGCGGCGTTCTGGCCGTTCGCGCGGTTCTCGCCCGAGTGGCAGGCCATCCTGTACGGCACGGCCCACGGCGTTCCCGTACGCTTCTGCGACCTCCCGGCCGCGCACTCGCTCGTCGACCCGGCTCCCGGCACGGTCCCGGCCGTGCCGGGGGACGCCGGCGCCACGCCCGTGGAGGTGCGGGTGGATCCCATCGCGACGCTCGCCTTCGCCGCCGGGTACGACGATCCGGAGCGCTGGTGGGAGGACGTCGTCGAGCATCGCGGCGACACCCCGTTCGAGGCGATCGCCGAGGCGATGGCCGCCGTCCGCGAGGGATACGTGCCCGACCAGCGGGAAGCCCGCCGCGAGGCGTACATGCGCCGGATCCTCCGGGCCGCGCTCAAGGAGGGGCACCAGCGGATCGCCGTCGTCTGCGGCGCCTGGCACGTCCCGGCCCTGACCGGGCCGCTGCCGCCGGTGAAGGCCGACGACGCGCTGCTGCGCGGCCTGCCCAAGGCGAAGGTCGAGCTGACGTGGGTGCCGTGGACGTACGGGCGGCTGGCCTGGTGGAGCGGCTACGGCGCGGGCATCGGGTCGCCGGGCTGGTACGACCATCTGTTCGCCGCGCCCGACCGGCCCGTCGAGCGGTGGCTGGCCGCGGCGGCCGGGGTGCTCCGTGACGAGGGCCTTCCGGTGTCATCCGCGCACGTCATCGAGGCGACGCGGCTCGCCCACGGCCTCGCCACGCTGCGCGGACGCCCCCTGGCCGGACTCGGCGAGGTCACCGAGGCCGTCCGGGCCGTGTTGTGCGAGGGCGACGAGCCGGCCGTCGAGCTGATCCAGCGGCGCATGGTCGTGGGGGACCGCCTCGGCCATGTCACCGACCACACGCCCATGGTGCCCCTTCAGCGCGACCTTCGTGACCAGCAGCGGCGGCTGCGGTTCAAGCCCGAGGCGATCGACCGGGACGTGACCCTCGACCTGCGCAAGCCCCTCGACCTCGAACGCAGCCACCTGCTGCACCGGCTGCGGCTGCTCGGCGTCGGCTGGGGCACGCCGGGGGAGTCGCGGGGGAAGGGGACGTTCAAGGAGACGTGGAGGCTGCGGTGGCGGCCCGAGTTCGACGTCACGCTGATCGAGAGCGCCGCGCTCGGTGTCACGGTGGCGGAGGCGGCCACGCAGCGTGCCCGTGACCTGGCTTCGGGCGGCGGCGCGTCTCCGGGGGGCTGGTCGGCGTCCGGGGGTGGCCCGGGACCTGGGTCCGGCTCACGGCCGGGTTCCGGCTCGGGGGCCGGTTCCGGGGCCGGTTCCGGGGTGGTGGTGTCGTTGGCCGATCTGGCGGATCTGGTGGAGCGGTGCCTGCTGGCCGAGTTGCCGGACGCACTGCCGGAGGTGCTGGCCGCCCTCTCGGCCAGGGCCGCTCTCGACATCGACGTCACCCGCCTGATGGCGGCCCTGCCGGCGATGGCCCGCGCGCACCGCTACGGCGACGTGCGGGGCACTCCGGCCGAGGGGCTGGCGGTCATCGTCCGGTCGATGCTGGACCGGGTACGCGTCGGGCTGCCGGCGGCGGTGACGGGACTGGACGACGAGGCGGCGGCCGCGTTGCTCGGCCACATCGACGCGGTGCACGCGGTGGTCGCCCTCCTCGAAGCCCCGGACGCACCACCGGGCGGCGCGGCCTCGGGTGACCGCAGCGGTGACGCAGGGACGCCAGGTGTGCGGGGGCGCTGGTTGCGGACGTTGCGCAGTCTGAGCGAGCGGCCCGGCCTGCACGGGCTGATCGAGGGGCGGCTCACCCGCATCCTGCTCGACGCCGGTGAGCTGGACGACGCCGCCGAGCGGATGTCCAGGGCGATGTCGAGCGGGCACCCGCCGGCCAGGGCGGCCGCCTGGGTCGAGGGGTTCCTGGCGGGTGGTGGGCTGCTGCTGGTGCACGACGCCCGGCTGCTGGAGCTCGTGGACGGGTGGCTGACCGGGCTGTCCGGCGACCAGTTCACCGGCGTGCTGCCGTTGCTGCGCCGCACGTTCGGCGGCTTCGCCGTACCGGAGAGACGGGCGATCGGGGAGCGGGTCCGGTCCGCCGGGCGGCATGAGCGGCGGACGGAGCGGGACGTGGACGAGCGGCGGGCGGCGCCTGCGGTCGCCACCGTGCTGACGATCATCGGGCGAAGCGGCACCGGACGAGGCGACCTCGACAGAGGCGGCACCGGAGGAGACGGCACCGAAGGAGACGGCACTGGAGGAGCTGGAGGCGGCGGTACCGGAGGCAGTCGTGTCGGGAGCGGGACCGGGAGCGGGCATGGATGAGCGGATGCGCAGATGGCGCATGGTTCTGGGTGGTGGGGGAGCTGACGGCACCGGCGTGGCGCTGGAGGGGGCCGACGCGGCGATGGACACCGCGCTGGCCGCCGTGTACGAGCGCGACGGCGGCCTCGGCGCCTCCGCGCCCCGTGTCGCCCGCTGGCTGGGCGACATCCGTACGTACTTCCCCTCCACGGTGGTCCAGGTGATGCAGAGGGACGCCATCGAGCGGCTGGACCTCACCCGGCTCCTCCTCGAACCCGAGATGCTGGAGGCCGTCGAGCCCGACGTGCACCTCGTCGGCACGCTCCTCGCGCTGAACCGGATCATGCCCGACCGGGCGCGCGAGTCGGCCCGCGCCGTGGTCCGCAAGGTGGTGGGAGAGCTCGAACGCAGGCTGGCCCGGAAGACCAAGGCGGCCGTCACCGGCGCGCTCGACCGCTCCGCCCGGACCTACCGGCCGCGCCGGGCCGCCGACATCGACTGGGACCGGACGATCCGGGCGAACCTCTCCCACTACCTGCCCGAGCACCGCACGGTCGTGCCGTCGCGGCTGGTGGGACACGCCCGGCGGCAGCGGGCGGTGCGGCGTGAGGTGGTGCTCTGCGTCGACCAGAGCGGCTCGATGGCGGCCTCGGTGGTGTACGCGAGCGTGTTCGGGGCGGTGCTGGCGTCGATGCGGTCGCTGCGGACGTCGCTGGTCGTGTTCGACACCGCCGTGGTCGATCTGACGGACCGGCTGGACGACCCGGTGGAGCTGCTGTTCGGCACGCAGCTCGGCGGCGGCACCGACATCAACCGGGCTGTGGCGTACGCCCAGGGGCTCATCACCCGGCCGGCCGGCTCGATCTTCGTGCTGGTCAGCGACCTGTACGAGGGCGGCGCCCGGGACGAGATGCTGCGCCGGGTCGCCGCGATGAGCCAGGCCGGAGTGCAGGTGGTCGTCCTGCTGGCGCTGTCGGACGAGGGGGCGCCGTCGTACGACCACGACAGCGCCGCCGCCCTCGCGGCGCTGGGTGTGCCCGCCTTCGCGTGCACGCCCGACGCGTTCCCCGAGCTGATGGCGGCCGCGCTGGAGGGCCGTGACCTGGGTCACTGGGTGGAGAGCCACACGTCCTGAGCCTGATGTCGAAGCCCGCGGGCCCCGGAAAGGCCATGTCCCCGGACGGACGGGCGGGCGTCAGTGGCCCGGCCCGCCGGGAAGAGCGCGGCGCGGGAGGAGGAACGACAGCGCCAGCGTGAGCCCGAGCAGGCCCACCTCGGCCCACACCGTGGCCTCCATCGCCGGCCCGAAGCCCCACTGGCTCTTGAGCAGGTGGAAGAAGAACGTGCCCAGGACGGCGGTGCCGAGCGCGCCCCCGAGCTGCTGCACGGCCGTCAGCGTGCCCGAGGCGGAGCCGGACTCGTGGTTGTCCACGCCGGCGAGCACGATGTCGAAGAACGGCGCCATGACCATGCCCATCCCGACGCCGGCGACGGCGAGGCCGGGGGCGAGCTGCCACGGCGAGAGGTCCAGGCCGGTGAGGTGCACGGTCACGGCCAGCACAGCGGCTCCGGCGGCCATGACGACGGCGCCGATCTGCAGCAGGCCCCGGCCGAGCCGCTCCTGCAGCCCCGACATGGCCAGGCCGAAGCCGGCCACCGCGCCGAGCGCCTGCGGCAGGGCGGTGAGCCCGGCCTTGAGCGGGCCGTAGTGGAGGCCCACCTGGGTGAAGAGAGTCAGGACGAGGGCGAAGCCCATGATCCCGGAGAAGAACGCCAGCCCGGCGGCCAGGCCGCCGCTGAAGGCCCGCTTGCGGAACAGGCTCGGCGTGACCAGCGGGTCCTTGCCGCTCCTGGCCCGGCGCGACTCGAACACGCCGAAGACGGCGAACATCACGGCGGAGCCCGCCATCGAGACGAAGGTCCAGGCCGGCCAGTCCAGCTCGGGGCCCTGGATGAGCGGGTAGATCAGCAGGAACGCGGCCACGGACACGAGCAGCACGCCCACGAGGTCCAGCCTGGTGGCGCTGGTGAGCCTGATCTCCGGCAGGTACCTCATCCCGGCCACCACCGCGGCCAGCCCGAGGGGCAGGTTGATCAGGAAGATCATGCGCCAGCCGGCGCCGAACAGGTCCGCGTCGACCAGCCATCCGCCCAGGATGGGCCCGCCCACCGACGAGATCGTCATCACGGGGCCGAACGCGCCGAACGCCTTGCCCATCTCCTCCGGCGGGAACATCTCCTTGATCATGCCGAGCCCCTGCGGCAGCATCACCGCCCCCAACAGGCCCTGCAACGCCCGGCCCGCGATGAGCAGCTCGGGACTCGTCGACAGGCCGCACAGCAGCGACATGACCGTGAACCCGGCGGCGCCGATCAGGAACATCCGCCTGCGGCCCACCAGGTCGCCGAGCCGCCCGCCGGTGATCAGGCCGATGGCCATGGCCAGCGTGTAGGCGGCGCCCAGCCACTGCACGAGGCTCTCCTCGCCGCCGAGGTCCTGGCGGATGGTGGGGGCGGCGATGGTGGTGATGAGGGCGTCGAGCATGTCCATGACCTCGGCGGCGAGGATGACGGCGAGGGCGGGCCAGCGCCAGCGGTGCGGCTGGAAGCCGGTGGTGGCCTCCGAGGTGGTGACGGTCATGGGGGGACTCCTTCTAACACCGTTCGGATCTACGAACACCGTTCGTCAACGAGCACTGTTCTATGGGCGAACAGTGTTCGTGTCAAGTACAGTGTTCGTATGCGAAGCCGGAACAGCGACGATGACCGCCCGGACGTCCCTGTGCCGCCCTGGCGCAAGGCCCGCAAGCAGCCGCAGCCGAGACTCCAGCTCAGCCGGGAGCTGATCGTGGAGACCGGGCTGCGCATCCTCGACTCGGAGGGGCTCGACGCGCTCAGCATGCGGCGGGTGGCGCAGGAGCTCGGCACCGGCCCCGCCTCGCTGTACGCGCACGTGGCGGCCAAGGAGGAGCTGCTGGAGCTGATCTACGACCGGGTGCTCGGCGAGGTCGTGCTGCCGGAGTACGACCCCGCCCGCTGGCAGCCCCTGCTGCGCCGGTGCGCGCTGGAGATGCACCGCGTCATCCTCGCCCACGCCGACGTGGCCCGCGCGGCGCTGGCCGGCGTCCCCACCGGGCCGAACGCGATACGGGTCGCCGAGTACATGTTCGGGCTGCTCATCGACGCCGGCATGTCGCCGCGCGACGCCTCGCTGGCCTTTGACCGGATCGTCCTCTACGTCTGCGCGGACGCCTTCGAGGGGTCGCTGCACTTCTCCCGGATGAAGGCGGTGGGAGCGTCGAGCCCGGAGGAGTTCTTCCACACGTGGGTGTCGCACATCGAGGAGTACTTCGGGTCGCTGCCGCCGGAGCGGTACCCGCATTTGAGCGAGCACGCGAAGGCGCTGGTGGAGGACGACGGCGAGACGCGCTTCCGGTACGGGCTGGATCTGATCTTCGACGGGCTGGCGGCGCGCATGCCGCGGTGATCTCCCCTGGGCGGGGGAGCGGGCTCCCCTCGCGAGGTGACGAGGGCCGGGACGTACGCGTGTGTGATCGTGAACGCCGCCGCACCCGTCTCCGAGGAGCCTCCGTGACACCCCGACCCCCGGCCCCCGTGCCCCGCGCCGCCGTGGCGTGGGGCGTCTTGTACGCGGCGGTCCAGAGCGCCTGGGCGGTCACCGGCACGACCGTGCCGCTGACCCCCGAGGTCGCCTACCCGCCGGCCGCGCAGTTCCTGCTCGCCGCGTTCGCCCTCGTGGCCGCCGTCGCCTGCGCGGCCGTGACCCGCCCGCTCCGCCACCGCGTCAGGGTGGCGGCGACGGCCGTACTCGCGGCGGCGCTGCCCGTGTTCGCCGCCGGGGCGCTCAGCCTGCCGGTGCACCTGGTCACGCTGCTGTCCGGTGCGGGCGTGGAGAGCGCCACCGGCCTGGCCTGCGTGCTGCTCGACGCCGCCGGCGCCGCCGTCCTGGCGCACGGCCTGACGACCGGTCTGCGCCGCCTGCGGGGCAGGTGCGCCCGCTGCGGCCGGACCCATCCTTACGCCGGCGGCGGCCCTCTCACCCACCCCGGCCCGTCCACCTCGACCCGCCGCACCCGGACTGCGGCCGCCCTGCTGCTGTGCGGGGTCCTGCCGTGGGCCGGGGTGAAGACGATCTGGACCCTGGGCGGGGACGCGCTCGGCGTCACGGCCGAGAGGTGGCACGCCGCGAACGCGGGCGCGCCCGGCGCGGCCCGGGCGCTCGCGTCGGTGGGCGTCGACGTCACCGTGCTCGCCGCGCTGCTCGCCGTCGTGCTGACGCTCGGCCTGCTGCACCGCTGGGGAACGGTCTTCCCCCGGTGGACGCCGCTGGTGGCCGGGCTGCGGGTGCCGCGGATGCTGCCGCTCGTCCCGGCCTGGGCGGTCGGGGCGGGGCTGGCGGCGTACGGCTCGGTGCTGGTGGTGTACGCGTCGCTGCGCGCCCTCGGCGTGCTGCCCTCGGCCGCGTCACCTGACGGGTTCACCCGCGCGGGGCTGACCTGGATGATCCTGTTCGGCGGGCTCGCGTTCGCCGGACTGGGTTACGGTCTGCTCCTGTCCGCCCGCTCGTACGCCGCCCGCACCCGCCCCGCCTGCGCCCCGCCGCCCGCTCCGGTGGCCGGAGGTCCCGGGAGAGCCGTCGTACGTCCTTAGAGGGTTGTTGCCAAATCTCAAGCCGGAGTAGTTGATCTGGGTTTCGCCGAGGCGTGGACACACTCTTGCCGATTGCACCGACGGATCCGTCACTCGGCCGCTGGCCGATGTCGCCTCCGCGCCTCGGAGGCGTTGCCGTGTGCAAGCGAGGGCCATCGGTCTGCGGCCCACTGCGGCCAGGTCAGCCACCCCAGTGGCGGACCGGGGATGTCGCCGCCGCCGAGTTCGGCGGCATCTGGCGCCTGGAACTGCTTTCGCCATGTGTCGATGTCCGCCTCGCTCATCGGAAATGTCGTGTGCGGTGCGGTGGTCTGGCGGTGTGCGATCCGGGCGCGTTGGACGTCCTTGTCGATGGGCAGGTAGATGACTTGGCAGGCTGCCCTGGCCGATGTTGCCAGCCAGCGCAGTGCCGACCGTTCGTCGCGGCTCCAGAGCCCGAAGTCGAGCACGACGTTGGTGCCCAGGTGCAGCGCTTGCAGGGCTAGTGCGATGAGCCGTCCCTCCAGCATGTCGCGCTTGCCGTCGGGCTGCGACCCGTCGAACAGGGAGAGCATCCACTCGTCCGGGGTCAGCCGCAGCGCGCGGTGCGCCGCGGCGAGTTCTTCGGCCCGGGTGGTCTTTCCAGCGCCGGGGAGCCCGACCATCAGGAAAAGCTTGGCGGGTTCGGGTTGCACGTCATGGTTCGGCTTCGCTTTCGCGGTGGCTGCGGCCAGCTTGTCGGCGACGGCGACGGCGACGGCGAGGAATGCCTCCGACGTGCGAGCGAAAGGGTCTTGCGTTGGATGGAACTGCTGCGACATGGAGTTGCTCCCCGGA
Organism: Nonomuraea sp. 3-1Str; assembly: GCF_031570565.1. Lineage (NCBI taxonomy): Bacteria > Bacillati > Actinomycetota > Actinomycetes > Streptosporangiales > Streptosporangiaceae > Nonomuraea > Nonomuraea sp. 3-1Str. Next base: position 44,306 of record NZ_JALHBK010000037.1, on the reverse strand, counting down.
TCACGCAGGACGATCCGGCAGCACAGCGAGACACGCAAATGGGCTGCCGGCGGGACACTGATCCGGCGGTAGGCCCTGGCCCTTACCCCCGCGGGGCAGGCAATGAGGCCGCGGTTTACGGCAACCGCGATACCGCCGCTAAGCGGCGGCGCGAATGTTCATAGCGGCGAAGCAACCCATACCGCCACCATAACCGACAGCACCAACATGGTCGTCGACCGTGGCAGCGATCAGTGACCGTTTGGCCCTGCCATTGCCGAGCAGTGCAGCGGCTCCAAGTCGTCCTCATCGTCGTCGGTGTCCACCGCGTTGAGGGCCTGTTCTTGGATCCGGTGACATCGCCAATCGTGAGCGCGGTTCTTCGGAGTCCGGAGGGATCGGATCTCAGCCCGACATCACTCTCGGTGACTCATTGCTTTCCGATTGAGCTGCGTGCTGTCAGTTGCGGTAGCGGCGGGCAGCGACGGAGGCCGACCGCCGCGGGCGGCGGGCGGGGGCAAGGGTGCCTCGCAGTTCAGGCATTGCTCGGTTCGAGATTCCATGAGAGGCACTCACCACGGGTTTCGTGGCCGTATAGCTGCGGCTTGCCGTGTCTCGTTTGATGGGTTCCGTGACACGGTAAGGCTTGGGCACGGCCTCCAGCCGCTGCTGAGCGACCCGGTGGGAACGGTCGACCTGCGCCCGGTCGACTAGGTGCATCGCGGTCTGGTCCTCGACAACCTCCGACACCACCTGCGGCTGGTGTGGCGATCGGTCGCCACCTGGGCTGCGGCCTTCTCATCCTCCAGCAGATCGTGAACCTTGTTGACCTTCTCCTGCACCGTCGTGGGACGGTTGACCCGCTGGCCGACCTCCCGCTTGGCGGCGTCCTGCGTCCACCGGCGGGTCTGGGCTTCTTGTGCCAGGGCGGGTCGAGTTGTCGAGCAAGGTGGTCAGCGGCATGTCCAGGTCGTCGGCGCGTCCGTCATCGGCACCCCACCACACTGACCCGGCGCACCGCATGACCACCAGCACCCGAAAGGCCACGACCACCACACCCGTCCCCCTCCTGAAGGCTGTCGCGTGGCCTCCTCTCACCTCCCAAGGACGACGATTTCCAAGATCGAAAGTGCAGCAACACCCTCTTAGGCCCAATTGCCTAGGACTCGCGCCCGATGTGCCCCGGCGTCCGGAACCCTAACGTTCCGGATATGACAACGACTCTTGAAGCTCCGGCCCCCGCCGGCGTGGTGTCCCCCAGTTACCGGGCGGTCAGCGTCGGCCTGGTGGCCCTGATCATGCTGGTGGCGTTCGAGGCGATGGCGGTGGCCACGGCCATGCCGGTCGTGGCGCGCGAGCTGGGCGGCATGTCCCTGTACAACCTGGCGTTCAGCGCCACCCTGGCGGCCAGCGTGATCGCCACCGTGCTCGGCGGGCGGTGGAGCGACCTGCGCGGCCCCGTCGCGCCGCTGACGGCCGGAGTGGTCAGCTTCGTGGCCGGCCTGCTGATCGCCGGGCTGGCGCCGACGATGGAGGTGTTGGTCGCCGGCCGGTTCGTGCAGGGACTCGGGGCCGGACTGGTCCAGGTGTCGTTGTACGTGCTCGTCGCGCGGGTCTACCCGCCGGCGATGCACCCGAAGGTGTTCTCGCTGTTCTCGGCCGCGTGGGTGGTGCCGTCCATGGTGGGGCCCGCGATCGCGGGGCTCGTCGTGGAGAACGCCGACTGGCGGTGGATCTTCATCGGCGTGTCGCTGATCGTGGTCCCCGCCGCGCTGCTGCTGTGGCGCGGCATCGCGGGCCGCCACCTCGGCGCGCCTGCGGAAAGCGGACCGGCGGACGCCGACCGGTCCGCGACCGAGCCGGCCGCTCCCGCTCCGCGCCTCGGCGGCAAGCTCGTGTGGGCCACGCTGACGGCCGTCGCCGCCGCCCTCATCCAGTACGGCAGCGCGCTGGAGCTGGCCGGGCTGCCCCTCGTCGCGGCCGGCGTCGTCCTGCTCGCCGTCAGCCTGCCCAGGCTCCTGCTGCCCGGCTCCCTGCGCGCCGCCCGCGGCCTGCCCAGCGCCCCCGTGCTGCGCGGCCTCGCGTACGGCGCCCTCATGGCGACCCAGGTGCTCATCCCCCTCATGCTGAGCAGCGAACGCGGCGTGTCCCCGACCGGCGCCGGCATCGTGCTCACGATCGGCGCCCTCGGCTGGTCCACCGGCTCCTGGATCAAGGGCCGCGGCGTCATCGGCAACGTGGCCGCGGTCCGCGGCGGCGCCGCCCTCATCGCCGTCGGCATCGCCCTCGTGTCCCTCGTGCTCGTCGACGCCGCCCCGCTCGCCGTGGCCCACGTCGCCATGGCGATCTCCGGCCTCGGCATCGGCATGCTGCACCCGACGGTCTCGGTCATGGTGCTGGAGATGTCCCGGCCGGGCGAGGAGGGCGGCAACACCGCCGCCGTGGGCGTCGGCGAATCCGTCTTCACCGTCGTGGCCGTGGCCGGCGCCGGAGCGCTGTTCACCGCCACCGGCGAGTCGTACCTCGTGGGTCTGGCGTTCACCTTCACCCTCGCCGTCCTGGCGGTCGTGGTGGCTCCCCGTTTTGCCCAGTCGGCGAAGGCAGGCACTATGGAGGGGACCGCGTCATAAAGGGGGGCACATGCCGCGAGTGCGGGAGCTGGAGGTCTTCCGGATCGTTCTGCCGGTCGGCAGGCGGTCCGAGAGCCTGCTCGTCAAGCTCACCGACTACGCCGGCATGACGGGGTGGGGGGAGGCCCTCGCCCCCGGAGGGAAGACGTTCTCCCGGCTGGAGGAGACGCTCGGCGCCCTGCTGATCGGCGTCGACTGGGAGCACCCCGACGCCCTGCCCGGCAGCGACCCGGCGGTGGACATGGCCTGCTGGGACCTGTGGACCCGGATGCGCGGCGTCCCGCTCGCCCACGCGGTGGGCGGCACCCGCACCTCGCTGATGGCCACCGTCCGGCTGTCGCCCGACACCTCGGTCGAGAACCTCGTCGCCCGCGTCAACCAGCAGGTCTGCGCCGGGTACGGGCACGTCACGCTGGACATCCGCCCCGGCTGGGACGTCGAGCCGGTCCGGGCGGTACGGCAGGCGTACCCGGCGCTGACGCTCGCCGTCGACGGCGCGGGAGCCTACACCGAGGAGGGCCAGCTCGTCGCGCTCGACTCCTACGGCATCGAGGTCATCGAGCGGCCGTTCGCGGTGGGCGACGTCAACGCCCACGCCTCGCTGCAGGACCAGGTGGCCGCGTCGGTCGCCGTGGAGGTCCGCTCGTCGGCCGAGCTGGACGACTTTCTCACGCTGCGCGCGGCCCGCGTGCTGCTGCTGCGGCCCACGGCGTTCCCGTCCCTCACCGAGGCCCGGCGCGCGCACGACCGCGCCGCGGCGGCCGGCTGGGACATCCAGTGCGCGGGCGGCCAGGGCGCAGGCCTGGCGCGGGCCGCCACGGTCGCGCTGGCCAGCCTGCCGGGCTGCACGCTGCCGTGCGACGTCACCCAGCCGCCGCGCAGCAACCAGATCGTCACGCCCATCGTCGGGGCCAACGGGGGCGTCGTCGCGGTCCCGCTCACCCAGCCGGGCCTCGGCCACACCATCGACGAGCCCCGCGTCCGCCGCCTGTCGAAGGACCACTTCCTGGCGTGACCCCGCCGTGACCCGCCCGCCCTACCTTGATCGCCGACGGGTGGCGAGGGAGGGGTGGGCGTGGAGGACGTGGCGAAGCCGACGTGGTGGCGGGTGCTCGGGCTGAGGGCGCGCCTCTTGCCGTCGAGTCTGCTGCACACATGGGTGAGGTACGTGCTGAGCGTCGCGCTGGCGGCGGCGGTGGCCGGGGCAGCGGTCTGGGGAGTCGTCGCGCTGGTCCAGCCCGCGGGCCCCGGCGAGGTGCCGTCGTCGGGCGAGATCCTCTTCACCATGGGCGTCAGGATGTCGATGCTTATGCTGGCTTGCTTCGGGGTCGTGCGGTACGCGATCCGCCGTCGCCCGACGTGGTACGGCTGGCGCAACCCGCGGCTGCAGCGGGCGGACCCCGACGGGTTGCGCGCCGTGGTGGCGGAGGCCGCGGAGATGGTGGGCTGGGACCAGCCACTCCCCGTGATCCGCCTGAGCGCATGGGCGAAGGTGAGAGTCTGGCGTGGGCCACTCGGCATCGGCAGCGGCGTCAAGCTGGGCGTGCCGATGCTCATGGGGTTGACGAGGGAGGAGCTGCGGGTCATCCTCGTGCGCGAGTTCATCCTGGCGCGCACGGTGCCGAGACGCACGTGGTTCGTCCTCGTCCTGAACTCCGAGGACATCGGGCGAGCGGCGCGGGGCGAACCGTGCCGGTGGCGTCCGTGGCTGCGCGAGCAGGCCTACAGGATGCGCCACGACCTCTGGAAGGCCACCGCGGAGCTGGTCGGCGGCCCGGGAGTCCTGGAGCGCGCGACACGGCGGGAGAACCTGATCGGCCACGCCTTCAGCTGGCATGTGCTGCGCTACGTCCACAAGATGGCCCAGCCGGTGTACTTCACCGACGTCTACCGCACCTTCCGCCGGCTGCTCACCGAGGACGACCTGCTGGCGAAGGTGGGCCCGGGCTACGACGCGTACACGAGCGAGGAGCTCGACAAGCACGAGCTAAGGCTGGTTGAGGAGGTCGGCTGGAGGCCGGACAGGGCCGTGGAGCCTGTCACCGAGCCGGTGCTGACGGATCTGCCCGCGGATGTGGAGCGCAGGCACGGCCGGGTCCTGCTGCGCCACTACACCAAGGATCGGCGCCTGGGGCCCCGAGGGCTGTCACTGGCCGACATCACCGACGACCAATGGCTCTTCTACCACGAGGACCAGCTCGACCGGCTCCGCGCCGCCGCCCGCGCCCTGCTCGGCGACTCCCACACGGTCACCGACCTCGTACGGCTCGCCCAGGAGGGAAGGGCCAGGGAGCTGGACTGGTGGCACGTCAAGACCGTGTGCCCCCACCCGTCCCGCGCCGTCTGCGTCCTGCTCCCCGTCCTCCAGGACGGCCTGCGCCGCCAGGGGTACACCCACGCCGACCACTGGCGCCAGCGCGTGCTGACCGGCCCCGGGGGTGACGTGGTGGACGTGGTAGAACTGGCCGCGGAGATCGCGGGAGGTGACATGTCGGCCAAGGACCCCGACGAGGACGCGCGCCGGCTGGCCGCCGAGTCGCTGGCCGGGGGCGACGCCACCGGCTGGTTCGAGCGCCTGTACGCCGGTTCCGCCGCCGGGGAGGCCGTCGTCCCGTGGGACTCCGGCGGCCCGCACCCGCTGCTCGTCGGCTGGACGGACGGGCGGAAGCCCGAGAGCGGCGACCCGGTGCCCAGAGCGCTGGTCGTGGGCGCCGGGCTGGGCGACGACGCCGAGCACCTGGCCGGGCTCGGCTACGACACCACGGCGTTCGACGTCAGCGAGTCGGCAGTGCGCCTGGCCCGCGAGCGCTTCCCCGGCACCGCCGTCGCCTACCGCGCCGCCGACCTGCTCGACCCGCCCGCCGAGTGGCGCGGCGCGTTCGACCTGGTCGTGGAGGTCATGACCGTGCAGGCGCTGCCCGAGCCGCTGCACGAGCAGGCCATCGCGCGGGTCGCCTCCTTCGTACGGCCCGGCGGCACGCTGCTGGTGATCGCCTCGGGCCGCGACGAGGGTGACCCGGTGTTCCCGCCTCCGTGGCCGCTGACCCGGGCGGAGATCACCGCGTTCGCGACCGGCGGCCTGGCGGTCGGCGAGATCGAGGACCTGCGCGAGCCCGGCCGCCGCCGCTGGCGGGCGACCTTCCACAGACTCGCGATCTAGGAGGCCACGGCGGCGTCCAGCAGCAGGGACCCGGCGCCCAGCAGCGCGGCGTCCCGCCCGGCCCGCGCCGGCGCGATCTCCAGGTCACGCGTGGCCAGCGGCAGGCACCGCTCGTACACCGCGGCCCGGATCGAGGTGATGAGCGGCTCGGCCGCCGAGAGGCTGCCGCCGACGACCACCACGTCCGGGTTGAAGAAGTTCACGAGCACGGTGAGGACCTCGCCGATGCGGCGGCCCGCGTTGCGCACCATGCTGGTGGCCTCGGGCACGGCGTCGTTGACCAGGTCGACGATGCCGGAGGTGTGCTGCACCTCGACGCCCGCGTCGGCCAGCGCCGCGCTGAGGGCGGCGCCGCTGGCGTACGCCTCCAGGCAGTCGGGGTGGCCGCAGGCGCAGATCACCGACGAGTCGGAGCTGACCCGCACGTGGCTGATGTCGCCCGCCGCGCCGCGGCCGCGGTGCAGGCGGCCGTTGACGATCACGCCGCAGCCGATGCCGGTGCCCACCTTGAGCACCATGAGGTTGTCGCAGCCGGGCCAGGAGCGGGCCTCGCCGGCGGCCATGAGGTTGGCGTCGTTCTCCACCAGGACGGGCAGGTCGTAGCGGGCGCGCAGGTGGTCGGCGACGGGGAAGTCGTTCCAGCCGGGCATGCGCGACGGCGTCACCACGCGTAATGTCGCGGGGTCGACGGGGCCCGGCACCCCGGTGCCGACGCCGCGCAGCGGCACCGCCGGCGGCACGCGCTCGGCCAGCAGCCGGTCGAAAGCGTCCGACAGCAGGTCGAGCGTCGCCTCGGGGCCCTCGGCGATCTCGCACGGGACCTCCTCGACGACCAGCGGCGCGCCGCTGAGGTCGAGCAGCCCGAGCCGGGCGTGGTGGGCGCCGAGGTCGGCGACCGCGAGCACGCCGGCCGTCGGCGACAGGCACAGGCGGCGCGGTCTCCGGCCGCCGCGCGAGGTGCCGGAGCCCTCCTCGACCAGCAGTCCGGCCTCGATGAGCTCCTCGACGCGCAGCGACACGCTCGACGCGGCCAGCCCCGACAGGCGGGCCAGGTCGGCGCGCGACTCGGCGCCGCCGGTGGCGACGAGCCGTAACAGGTCCCCCTGTGCCCCCTGCACGGGCAGCCGCTGCTTCATGGGAGATGCATACCATCGATCTACTTAGGCCAGCAACGTATTGACTTCCTCCGAAATCCACCATTACGGTCCCCTTTATCTTCGACATCGAAGGAAGTGGACGCTCATGAAGAAGATGCTCGCAGTCGTCGCCGCATCTGTGTTAGGCCTGGCGGCCTGCGGCGAGACGAGCAGCCCCGCCGTGCCAGCCGTGCCCGGCGAGTCGAAGACCGCGACCGACGTGCTGGCCAACGCGCCCGTCGCCGAGGCGGCCGACATCCTGCCCGGCTCGACCATGGAGAAGATCAAGCAGCGCGGCGAGCTCCTCGTCGGCGGCTCGCTCGACGCCCCGCTCCTGTCCCAGCAGAATCCCGGCACGGGACAGGTCGAGGGCTTCGACGCCGACCTGGGCAAGGCGCTGGCCAAGTACATCCTCGGCGAGCCGAAGGTGAAGATCGTCAACTCGGCCTCGGAGACCCGGGAGGCGCTGCTCGCCAACGGCACCGTGGACGTCGTCTTCCAGACGTACACGATCACCGAGGAGCGCGCGAAGCAGGTCGCGTTCGCCGGCCCGTACTACACCTCGGGCCTGACGATCGCCGTGAAGAAGGGCACGTCCGGCATCACCAAGCCGGAGGACCTGAACGGCAAGAAGGTGCTCGCGGGCGCCAACACCCCGGCCATCCCCGCGATCAAGAAGCTCGCGCCGCAGGCCGAGATCATCACCTTCGGCAGCGACCCGGAGTGCGTGCAGGCGCTCAAGCAGGACCGCGGCGTCGCCTACGTCCAGGACGAGACGCTGCTGATCGCCGACGCCAAGAAGGACCCCTCCATCCAGATCGTCACCAAGCCCTTCACCGTCGACCCGTACGGCATCGGGCTCAAGCACGGCGACGACCAGATGAAGAAGTTCGTCAACGACTGGCTCGGCAAGATCCAGTCGAACGGCGTCTGGCAGGGCATCTGGAAGAACTCCATCGGCACCGTCGTCACCGGCGACGCCCCCCAGGCGCCCAAGATCGGGTCCGTGCCGGGGTCCTGATGTCCGTCATCCTCGATCACCTGCCCGAGCTCTGGCAGGGCCTGGTCGTGACACTCCAGCTCACCGCCGCGTCGTTCATCGGCGCGGCGGTGCTGGGCGTGATCGTCACCGCCCTGCGCGTGAGCCCCGTGCGCGTGCTGCGCGCCATCGGCACCGCCTACGTCGAGACGTTCCAGAACCTGCCGCTGCTGGTGCTGCTCGTCCTCGCGGTCTTCGGCCTGCCGGAGATCGGCATCCAGGCCGACCTGCTCGTGACGGCCATCGTGGTCATCGCCGTGTACGAGGCGGCCTACATCGGCGAGGCGCTGCGCTCGGGCGTCAACGCGGTGTCCAAGGGGCAGGGCGAGGCGGCCCGCGCGATCGGGCTGACGTTCACCCAGTCGCTGCGGCACGTGATCCTGCCGCAGGCGCTGCGCACGGTCGTGCAGCCGCTCGGCAACATCTTCATCGCCCTGACCATGAACACCGCCCTGGCCGGCGCGGTCGGCGTCATCGACCTGACCGCCGCCGCCAACCGGGTGAACCTCGTCGAGGCGCAGCCCATCCCCATCTTCGTCGGCGCCGGCCTGGCGTACGCGGTGCTCGCCGCCTGCGCGGGCCTCCTCACCGGAAGGCTGGAGAAGCGGCTGGTGATCCTGCGGTGAACACCTCCACCACCGTCCTGTTCGACGAGCCCGGCCCGCGGGCGCGGCGGCGCATGCGGATCGCGACCGTCCTCGGCGCCCTGGCCGCCGTGGCGCTCGCCGTGCTCGCCGTCCGGCAGTTCGCCGCCAACGGCCAGCTCGACGCCGCCCGCTGGCAGCCGTACACGACCTGGCCCATGTGGCGGTACATGCTCAACGGCCTCGGCTCGACCGCGCTGGCCGCCGTCGTGTCGGCGGCCCTGGCCATGGCGTTCGGCCTCGTGCTGGCGCTCGGCCGGCTGTCGCACCGGTCGTGGGCCCGGGTGCCCGCCGCCGGCTACGTCGAGGTGGTCAGGACCGTCCCGGCCCTGCTGCTCGTGTACGTGGTGCTGTTCGCGCTGCCCCGCTACGGCCTGGACCTGCCGTTGTTCTGGAAGCTGGTCGTGCCGCTGAGCGTGTCCCACGCGGCGTCGTTCGCGGAGATCTTCCGCGCCGGCATCCTGTCCGTCGAGCGCGGCCAGAGCGAGGCCGGGCTGGCTGTCGGGCTGACCCCCGGGCGCACCATGCGCCTCATCGTGCTGCCCCAGGCGGCCCGGCGGGTGCTGCCCTCCATCGTCAGCCAGTCCGTCGGCCTGCTCAAGGACACCTCCCTCGGCTTCGTCGTCAGCTACACCGAGCTGCTCTACAGCGCCAAGGTGCTGGCCAACTTCAACGGGCTGCTCATCCAGACGTACATCGTGGTCGCGCTCGTCTACCTGGTGGTCAACATGTCGCTGTCCAAGCTCGCCCGCGCGCTGGAGGCCCGCCAGCGCGCCGTCCCGAGAAGGAGAACCGCCCGTGCCTGAGGCAGCAGTGCCTGGTCTCGCCGTCCTGGCGGAAGTCGTCCGATCCGGCTTCACCGAGAGCGTCCACTACGGCAGCGCCGTCGGCCTGGACCCGTCCGGCCGCGCCGAGGTCGCGCTCGGCCCCGTCGACGCGCCCGTCCTGCCCCGCTCGTCCGCCAAGCCGTTCCAGGCGCTGGCCTGCCTGACCGCGGGCGCCGCGCTGGCCGGCCCGCGCCTGGCCATCGCCGCCGGCAGCCACACGGGCGAGGACTTCCACGTACGCGTGACCGGCGAGATCCTGGCCGACTACGGGCTCGGCTTCGACGCCCTGGCCTGCCCGCCGTCCTGGCCCGAGGACCAGGCCACCGCGCACGCGCTCGTCAGGCAGGGGCTCGGCCCGTCCCGCGAGCGCATGAACTGCTCCGGCAAGCACGCCGCCATGCTCGCCGCCTGCGTCGCCAACGACTGGGACGTGCCGTCCTACCTGTCCGCCGACCACCCCCTCCAGCAGCGGGTCCGCTCCCTCACCGAGGAGCTGGCCGGGGAGAAGGCCGCGCACGTGGCCGTCGACGGCTGCGGCGCGCCGCTGTTCGGGCTGTCGCTGACCGGCCTCGCCCGCGCCGTGCGGGCGCTGGTGACGGCCGCGCCCGGCAGCGGTCCTCGTCAGGTCGCCGACGCCATGCGGCAGCATCCCGAGTACGTCGGCGGCACCGGCCACCAGAACACCGAGCTGATGCGCGCCCTGCCCGGAGCCCTGGTCAAGGGCGGCGCGGAGGGCGTGCTCGTCGTGGCGCCGACCTCCGGACACGCGGTGGCCGTGAAGGTCATCGACGGCAGCCCGCGCGCCACCACGGCCGTCGCGCTGGCCGTCCTGCGGCGCATGGGGGTGGACGTGTCGGGGGCCGAGGAGTTCGAGCGGGTGGACGTGCTGGGCGGCGGCGTCCCGGTGGGACAGATCGTCACGCCGCTCCGCAGCCCTCGGTGAGCGCCTTGGCCGGGGCGTCGGACGCCTTGGCGCTCGGACCGGCCTTGGGGGTCCTGCGCGCCTGGGGCGTCTCGGTCGCGAGCGGGGTCTGCGGCGTCCCCGTCGCCGCGACGGGAGTCGGGGAGGCCGCCTCGGTGGCCTCGGCCGCCTCGGCCGGGGCGCTCCGGGCTGACTCCTGGATCGCCTCCCGGGTGACCTGCCGGATCTTCTCCCAGTCGGGGTAGCCGGTGTTGATCAGCGGCGGCACGAACTGCACGCTGGTCACCTTGGCCTCCTTGACCCGCAGGGCCAGCGGCACCAGGTGCCTGAGCATCGGCCGCGGGATGTCGGTGCGGATCAGCTCCTTGGTGGCCAGCGCGATCCGGTTGAACCGGGTCAGCACGGTCCCCGGGTCGGCCTGCTCCAGCAGCGCCCCGATCACGCAGCGCTGGCGGCGCATCCGGGTGAAGTCGTCGCTGTAGGTGCGCGAGCGGGCGTACCACATGGCGTCGGCGCCCTTCAGCCGCCGCGTGCCGGCCTTGACCAGGCCCTCGTTGTACTTGCCGAACACCACGTCCTGCTCGACGTGGATGCGGACGCCGCCGATCGCGTCGATCAGCCGGGCGAAGCCCCACATGTTCACCAGGGCGTACCAGTCGACCTTGAGCCCGAGGGTGTAGCCGATCGTGTCCATCAGCACCCGGGGGCCCTGGTGCTGCTTGCCGCCGAAGATCTCCGGGTGCGCGTCGGCGTACTCCCACACGCTGTTCAGCAGGTCGCTGCGGCCGCCGCCGGGGTCGGGCGGCAGCCGGAACCCGGCGGGGAAGCGCGCGGCCATCGGCGTGCCCGGCCGAAACCGGACGTCCTCCAGGTTGCGGGGCAGGCTGACGAGCACGGTGTTGCCGGTCTTCACGTCGACGCTGGCCACGTTCATGCTGTCGGTGCGCACGCCGATCCGGTTGTCGTCGGCGTCGCCGCCGAGCAGCAGGATGTTGACCCGCTCGCGGCCCGCCCACGGGTCCTGCGGGCGCGACGACTCCTGCGCCAGGGGTTCGGAGGTCTCGGGCGCGTCGAAGATGCCGTTGAGGGTCTCCTTCGAGGTCCAGACGTACTGCGCGACCAGCCCGAAGGGCAGCACCGAGGCGACCGCCAGCAGCCCCGCGAGCGTGCCCGTGAGGACCTGGCCCCCCTGGGGGAGCGCGCCCGGCCGCAGCACCACGAAGGAGTGGACCATGAGGAAGAACCAGGCCGCGCCCAGCACCGCCGCGCCGATCGTGATCGACATGAGCCAGGAGTCCTCGGCGGCCAGCGTGCCCAGGAGGTTGTCGGTGGTCAGCGCCACCGCCAGGAGCGCCAGCAGCCCGGCGACGTAGAGGCTGAGCAGGACGAGCCCGGTCCTGCGCCGGCCGGTGCGCAGATGCGCCGATCCGGGCGCCAGCGCCGACAGCGCGAGCCAGCCGAGGACGCCCCAGGCGCTCACCGGTTTCTTTGCCTGCCCCACGCCATCCCCGTTCCCCGTGAACCACACCGTAGGCCGATTCGAGGCGGCAGCCTACGCGTCGTATGCGAAATATCTCGTTATGCCGGAATGAACATCACTAACCGATTCGCCGTCAGGCACGGCCTCACGCCGGCCGGGCCCGTCGCGCGCGGCCGTCTCATGAAAGCGCCCCGCGGGCCATTGAAGCGCTCCGCCGGGCCGTGCGCCGCCATCTTTGCCATGAGCGGAGGGTCCGTCCAGGATGCCTACGAAGGGGGCGAAACCATATCGTGTCTTCCATGTACGAGATCACCGTTCTGCCGATGAAGCCGGACTTCGAGGGCGAGGTCGTCGCCACCCTGGTGTCACGGAGCACGGGCTCCCGCCGGGCGGTGCTGTACCTGCACGGGTTCACCGACTACTTCTTCCAGGACCACCTGGCCGAGCACTACGTCGAGCGCGGCATCGACTTCTACGCGCTCGACCTGCGCAAGTACGGCAGGTCCCTGCTGCCCCACCAGACCAGGGGCCTGGTCAGGAGCATCACCGAGTACTTCCCCGAGATCGACGAGGCCGTCCGCCTCATCCGCCGCGACCACGACGAGGTGACCCTCAACGCCCACTCCACCGGCGGGCTCGTCGCGTCCCTGTGGGCCGACCGGGTCCGCGGCCGGGGCCTCGTCCAGGGGCTCGTGCTCAACAGCCCCTTCTTCGACCTCAACGTGCCCACCCCGCTCCGCGTGGCCGCCGACCTGCTCAAGACGCCGCTGTCGTACAGCAGGAGAGCGTTGCCGCTGCCGCCCAGCACCGTGTACGGCCGCACCCTGCACCGCTCCGAGGGCGGCGAGTGGGACTACGACCTGGAGCTGAAGCCGCACGGCGGGTTCTCCGTGCACGCCATGTGGCTCGCCGCGATCCGGCGCGCGCAGCGCCGCCTGCACGCCGGCCTCTCCGTGGACGTCCCCGTGCTCGTGCTGGCCTCGACCCGGGGGCTGCGGGTACGCGACTTCGTCCCCGAGGCCAGGTCGGCCGACATCGTGCTCGATCCCCGGCACATCGCCCGCTGGGCCACCTGCGTGGGCCCGCACGTCACGTGCGTGCGCGTGCCCGACGGGGTGCACGACCTCGTGCTGTCGGCCGAGCCGGTGCGCAGGCGGGTGTTCGCCGAGATCGACCGCTGGATGGACGCGTTCGTCCCGGCCCCGTCAGGAGGTCACCAGGGGAAGGCGAACAAGCCGTAGTAGGCGGCGGCCACCAGCAGCAGGCCCGTGCCGCCCAGCACGCCCGCCATCGCGACGTGCTGCCAGCGGTCCGGCCGCATCCCCTCGCGCAGCGCCGACACGACCGCCGCGACGGCGGTCACCTCCTGCACGAGCATCAGCGCCGCCAGCACCCGCACGATCAGCCAGCCGGCCAGCACCGCCGGCCACGCCCCCGCCTGGTTCACGGCGAACAGCACCAGCACCGTGATGAACAGCAGCACCGACGCCAGCAGCCCCAGCCCCGTCCACGCCATCCGGGTCAGCCGGCGCCTGATCGGCGGCCACAGCCTCGCGTCCGTCTCGCCCAGCGCCACCGGGCCGCCGCGCAGCCGTACGAGCATGACGGCGACCGGGCCGGCCACGTAGCCGACGGCGGTCAGGCACAGCGTCAGCCCCAGCATCGCGCCGCCCGCGTACCACGGAGCGGCCGGCACGTCGGCCGCCTCGAACAGCTGGACCGGCGTCGCGCCCGCCAGGTGCACCGGCGGCACCGCCGTGCCGGGCAGGCCGCTGATCCAGTTGGCGAGGGTGTCCAGGTAGCCCGGTGTGAACGGGCCGCCGTTGATCCGCATGGCATGGTCGCCGTGGGCCATGAACCGGATCGTGTAGCGGTCGTTGCCCGAGCCCGTCAGCGCCGTGGTCAGCGCCCGAGTCGACTCCACGAACGGGATGGACGGGTCCTCCGTGCCGTAGAAGGCCAGCACCGGCTGCCTGACCTGGCGCAGCGCCGGCATCGCGTCGTAGCGCAGGAAGTCGAAACCCACGCCGCCCATGGCCCGCGTCAGCAGGTCGCGCACCCCGATCGGCGCCCGCAGCCGCAGGAGCTGCTCGTTCAGCGCCCAGGCCACCTGGCGCAGCGGGGAGACGTTCGGCGAGGACACCAGCACCACGAACCCCACCGACGGGCTCTTCGCCGCCGCGATCGGCACCACCCAGCCGCCCTCGCTGACGCCCCACAGCCCGATCCGCGACGGGTCCACGTCCGGCCGCTTGGCCAGCAGATCCACCATCCGCAGCGTGTCGTCGGCGAGCAGCCCGAAGTCGCGGTCCCGGAAGTTGTAGCCGACCGTCCGCTTGTCGTAGGCGAGCGTCACCACGCCCGTCCGGGCCAGGAAATCCGCCTGCGGCGCGAACTCCGTCCGCGACCCGTTGCCCGACCCCGACACGAACACCATCGCCGGATGACGGCCCGGCGTCAGCGGCGCCCGCACGGTGCCCTCCAGCCGCTGGCCCTCCGCCGGCACCGACACGTCCTCCACGGCGAACCGGGCGCTCTGCGCCACCGGCCGCAGCTCGTCGCGCGGCTGCGCCGGGATCGACCGGAACGCCTGGTCGGCCTCGAGCGGCGGGAAGTCGAAGGCGGGCGGGAGCACATAACCGACGCAGGCCAGAGCCACCAGCACCAGACCGGCGGCCACGCTCAACGTGCCACGGCCCGCGCCCATCGGCCTCCCCATGTGCGTTGGTTTGCCCGCTGATCTTCCAGCCTACTCCCGAGTCCTGTGGCGCATGAGGCCGCATTTGTCGGTGAGAGCTGTTAGCTTCCTGCGACATGCGGATCCTGCACACCTCCGACTGGCACCTCGGGCGCTCCTTCCACCGGGAGAGCCTGCTGGCCGGCCAGGCGGCGTTCGTCGACCACCTGGTCGAGACCGTGCGCGCCGAGCGGGTCGACGTGGTGGCGGTGTCGGGCGACGTCTACGACCGGGCGCTGCCGCCCGTCGACGCGGTCTCCCTGTGCAACGAGGCGCTGGGCCGCCTGGTGGCGGCCGGGGCGCGGGTAATCCTCATCAGCGGCAACCACGACTCGGCGCGCCGCCTCGGGTTCGGCGCCTCGCTGTTCGACGCCTCCGGCGTCCACGTCCGCACCGACCCGTCCCGCGCCTGGGAGCCGGTGCTCGTGGACGACGTGGCCTTCTACGGCATCCCCTACCTGGAGCCGGAGCTGGTGCGTGCCCCGTGGGAGCTCGACGAGCGCAGCCACACGGCGGCGCTGTCGTACGCGATGACCCGCGTCCGCGCCGACGCGGCCCGCCGCCGCGCCTCGGTCGTCCTCGCCCACGTGTTCGTCACCGGCGGGGAGGCGAGCGACAGCGAGCGCGACATCAGCGTCGGCGGGATCGCGCACGTGCCGCTCACGGCGTTCGACGGGATGAGCTACGTCGCGCTCGGCCACCTGCACGGCCGCCAGCGCATGTCCGAGACCGTCCGCTACTCCGGCTCGCCGCTGGCCTACTCCTTCAGCGAGGTCGCCCACGTGAAGGGGTCCTGGCTGGTGACGATCGGGGCCTCCGGGGCGGCGGAGTCCGTCGAGTTCGCGCCCGCGCCGGTGCCCCGGCCGGTCGCCCGCCTGCGCGGCCTCATCGACGACCTGCTCACCTCCCCCGCGTACTCCGGCCACGAGGACCACTGGCTGCAGATCACGCTCACCGACCCGGTGCGCCCCAAGTCCGCCATGGACCGGCTGCGGGCCCGCTTCCCGCACACCCTCGCCCTCTCCTTCGACCCGGTCGGCGCCGTGCCGGCCGCCGCGCCCGCGCGGCTCAGCGGCCGGCCCGAGGCCGAGGTGGCGCTCGACTTCGTCCGCGAGGTACGCGGCGAGCCCGCCGGCACCGACGAGGAGGAGCTGCTGAGACAGGCGATCGAGGCGTCACGGGTGAAGGAGACGATGGCGTAGATGCGACCGCACCTGCTCTCCCTCACCGCCTTCGGCTCGTTCCCCGGCTCGGAGACGGTCGACTTCGACGCGCTCACCGAGGCGGGCCTGTTCCTCGTGCACGGCCCCACGGGCGCGGGCAAGACGACGATCCTCGACGCGCTCTGCTTCGCCCTGTACGGCCAGGTGCCCGGCCAGCGCAACAGCGCCCGCGCGTTGCGCTGCGACCACGCCCCGCCCGGCACTGGCCCGTCGGTCACGCTGGAGGTGACCATCCGGGGCCGCCTGCTGCGCGTGCGCCGCTCACCCGTCTGGCAGCGCCCCAAGCTGCGCGGCACGGGCTTCACCGAGGAGAAGGCCAAGGTGGTGGTGGAGGAGCGCACGCCCGCCGGCTGGCAGGGGCTCACCACCCGCTCCGACGAGGCGGGCGACCTCATCGGCGGGCTGCTCGGCATGAACGCCGACCAGTTCTGCCAGGTCGCCATGCTCCCGCAGGGAGACTTCGCCCGCTTCCTGCGCGCCGACGGCGACGACCGGCGCCGGCTGCTGGAGCGGCTGTTCACGGTCAAGGTGTTCACGCAGACAGAGTCGTGGCTGGCGGAGCACCGCAAGCGGACGTGGCGGGAGCAGGGCGAGCTGCGGCAGCAGGTGGACTACGCCATCCAGCGCCTCCAGGAGGCCGCCGGACCGGACCTGCCGGCGACCCTCACGGCGGCCGTCCCCGAGGAGGAGGCGGGCCCGGTCCCGGAAGAGGCAGACACCCGCACCCCGGAGACCGACCCGCTGCGCTGGGCGGGCGCCCTGCTCGACGCCGCCCGCGCCGTCGTGTCCCGTACGAACGCCGACCACGCAGAGGCGGAGCGGGCGCTCAGACGGGCCCGTGTCCGCCATGAGCAGGCCACCGCCCTGGCCGCCCGTCAGCGCCGCCACGCCGAGGCGCTGACGATGCGCCGCACCCTCGACGAGCGCGCCGACCAGCGGGCCGAGCTCCAGGCGCTCCTGGACGACGCTCTGCGCGCGGACCGCGTCCTGCCGCTCATCGCGGCCGCCGGCCAGCGTGCCGAGGCGGCGACGAAGGCCCGCACCCTCGCGGCCGACGCCCTGACCCGCGCCCACCCCCTCCTCCGGGCCGCGGACCTGCGCACCTCCGGCGTGATCCCCGGCGGCCGGGACGGGCGGGCAGGCGGCGCGAGCCCGTACACCACCGAGCCGCCCCAGGACCCGCACCCCGGACGGTCGAACGCGCCCGGCATGGTGGAGCCGGAGCTGCTGGCCGGGCTGGAGCGGGAGCGGCAGGCGGAGATCGCGCGCCTGTCGGAGCTCCTCACCGAGGAGGCCAGGCTGCTCGTGGTGCGCCGCGACCTGGTCCGTGTCGAGTCCGAGCTGACCCGGCTCGTCGCCGAGGAGGAGTCCGCCGCCGCCCGTCTCGCCACGCTGCCCGGTCTGGTCGAGGAGGCCGAGCAGAGGCTCGCCGACGCGCGCCTGGACGCGGCCCGCATCCCGGCCGCCGAGGCCGTGCACGCCTGCGCCACCGAGCTCATCGGCGTCGACCGCGAGCTCACCCGGCTCCGCGACGAGATCGCCCGGCTGGAGCGGCAGGGGGCCGAGGTGGCCGCCGCCGAGGCGGAGCTGCCCGAACGGCTCGCGCAGGCCCACGACCGGCTGGCCGCGATGCGCGCGGAGGCGGCGGTGATCCCGGCGGTCGGCGCGGCGCTCGACGCGGCGCGGACGTCCCTTGACACGGTCCGGCGCCGCGACGGCCTGGCGGCCGAGCTGGTGACGGCCTCCGCCACGTGCGAGGCCCTGGTGGACGAGGCCCAGAGCCTGCGCGAACGCTGGCTCGACATCCGCCAGGCCCGCATCGACGGCATGGCGGCCGAGCTGGCCCGCGACCTGACCGAGGGCCGCCCGTGCGCCGTGTGCGGTTCCGACCACCATCCCGCCCCCGCCTCACCCGCCCCGAGCGCTCCGTCACCGGACGACGAGCGTGCCGCCGAGAGCGCCCACGAGAGGGCCCTCGCCGAGCGTGAGGCGGCCGAACGCGCGCTGGCCACCCTCCGGTCCCGCCACGCCGACGCGGTGGAGGCCACCCTCGGGCTGGACCTCGACGCCGCCGAATCCGCGGTGCGGGAGGCGGAGCGGGAGCTGGCCCGCCTGGAGGCGATCGCCGCTCAGGAGCCGGCCCTGCTTGCCGTGTACGAGCGGATCGAGGTGGAGCGCGACCAGGTCAGGGAGCGGTCCCGGGAGGTCGGCGAGTCCCTCGCGGCCCGCCGCCCCCCCCGCCCCCGCCTCCGCGCCGAACGCGCCCGCCTCGCCGGCCGCCTCCTCCAGAGCGACCTGCCCCTCCTCGCCTCCCTCCAGCGCGAAGCCGGGAAGCGACCGGCGGCGGACGAAACACGCGACCCCACCGGCCGGCAGACGGCCGGCGACGACCGGCTGACGGCCGGCGTCGGCGGAGAGCCGCTCGACGGGTTCCCGCCCGAGATGGGGCCCGACGCGCTGGCCGAGGCCGAGCAGGTGGTGCGGCGGTTGCGGGGGTCGGCGGCGCGGGAGAGCGCGCTCGCGGCCGAGGCGGCGAGGCTCGCGCGGGAGCGGGTGGAGCTGGAGGAGCGGGTCCGTCGCGTCACCGCGCGGCTGGCCGCGGGCCGTACCCGGCAGGAGGAGCTCAGCGGGGACGCGACGCGGCTGACCGCGCGGCTCGACAGCGCGCGCGGCGCCGACGAGACGCTCACCGCCCGCCTGTCCCGGCTGAACGACGAGGCGGAGCTGCTCCACGAGGCGCTGGAGGCGACCCGGCGGGCCGTCGCCGCCGAGCGTGAGCGGGCCGAGGCGGTGCGGGCGGCGGAGCGGGCGGCGGTGGAGGCCGGGTTCGGCGACGCCGCCGAGGCGGCCGGGGCCGTGCGGTCCCCCGCGGAGCAGGAGAGCAGGGCCGAGGCGCTGCGGCGGCTGGACGACGAGTACGCGGCGGTCACGGCCACCCTGGAGGACCCGGAGCTGGTGGCGGCGGCGGCCGAGCCCGTTCCCGACCTGGAGGCGCTGGAGGCGGAGCGCGACGAGGCCGAGCGCGCCCACACCGTCCTCGCGTCGGCGCGCGACCGGGCCGAGGCCAGGGAGCGGCGGCTGCGGGAGCTGCTCGCCGAGCTGGAGGAGGGCCTTGACCGGTGGCGGCCCGCCGCCGAGCGGCACCGCCTCGCCGAGCGCCTGGCCGCCCTGGCCAGCGGCACGTCGAGCGACAACCAGTGGAGCATGAGCCTGTCGTCGTTCGTGCTGGGGGAGCGGCTCCGGCAGGTGGTCGACGCCGCCAACGAGCGCCTCGACCACATGTCGGCCGGCCGCTACCTGCTCCAGCACGACCTGCGCAAGACGGCCGGCGCCCGGGGGCGCTCCGGCGGCGGACTCGGGCTTCGGGTGTGCGACGGGTGGACCGGCGTGGACCGCGACCCGGCGACGCTGTCCGGCGGCGAGAGCTTCATCACCTCGCTCGCGCTGGCGCTCGGCCTGGCCGACGTGGTCACGGCCGAGGCGGGCGGGGCGGAGATCGGCACGCTGTTCGTGGACGAGGGGTTCGGCACGCTGGACGAGGACACGCTGGACGGGGTGCTCGACATCCTCGACGGGCTGCGCGACGGCGGCCGCGCGGTCGGCATCATCAGCCATGTCCCGGAGCTGCGCAGCCGCATCCCGGCCCAGCTCAAGGTGGCCAAGACCCGCACCGGCTCGACCCTCTCGACGGTCGGCACCGGTTGATCACCCCGAACGTACGGGTGGCTGACACGCCCCCGGACGTGACCGCTGGTCGCGGTGTTCGGGTCTTGGGTGTGCGTGGCGCTGCGTACGTTGCCAGGGAGCCGTGTACGCCGTAGAGGGGTGGTGAAGGATGCCGGAGCTGGAGACTGTCGTTAAGGTTGCCGCGCTGGTGTCGTGGCGGGCCGCTGGACGAGGTCACCGCGCGTCTCCAGCATCATGTGCTGTGAGTGCCAAGCTGATCGCCAAGCGCCTGGCCGCGTTATGCGCGGCATCACCATGCACTGGGACGGCAAGGCGTGGTCGCGGATGCCGGGCTCGGCCGAGGCCAGCGCGTCCGGCTCCGACGGCGCTGACGGGATCATCCTGGTCGACTGGGAAGCCGATGAGGGCGGCTTGAGCGGGACCGTCCGGATCGCGCCCGACGGCAGCCGGACCGAGCTACCGCCGATGGCAGGGGCGAACCGCAGGCGCGAGGTCCAGATCTCCGCGGTGAGCGCGGTGCCCGGAACCAGGACGGTCTACGCAGTGGGCCTCACCTATGGCAAGAACTTCGGCCCCATGATCACCCGCCACCGCTGAGTTCCACCCCGCGTGACGGTCGGCTTTCGATCTCCTGTGCCACCGCACCCTGCTGCGATGAAGAGCACTCAACACCACTACCGATGACGGGGCAGAGCCGATCACTGGACAGACCCGCACGAAGGGGCGCACCTGCGTCCAGGTCCAGATCCAAGCCCGTCACCACAGGCGACAACCCGTGGTTGTCGGTCTGCCGCTTCCGTTGTTGGATCACGCGACCCGGCTGCCGGTTTCATGGCCGCATGCGCAGATTGATCCCTACGGGGGACGCGGCGCGGCCGGTGGAGCTCGTCCGGGACACCCGGCCCGCGCCCTCTCCGTCCGAAGTGCTGATCAAGGCGGAGGCGTTGTCGCCGTACCGCAGGCTGGAGCCAGACCGCAAGGGTCGTGATCGACCTGCGGGAACGCCGTATCCGGCGAAGGCCGTGCCGACGATCGGGGCATCACGATGAGCGTCGCGGAATTCGCCGCCGCCAACCTGTCGCGCGCCACCGGAGCGGGGCTGGACCCGCACGAGTACCTGCGCGTCACCGGCGAGCTCGCCGACCTGGAGGACTGGGGTGCGGCCTTCATGCGCGCCGCGCGTGGGCATCTGGCGCGCGCCGGGCAGGCGGCCACGGCGATCTCCGCGGGCGAGCACCTGCGGGTGGCGGCGCGCTGGTTCCACTTCGCCACCCTGGGGCCGAACCGTGAGCAGGCGGTCGCGGCCGCCGAGGCGGACACCGCCATGGGCCGTGCCCTCGACCTGCTGGAGCCGGGCGCGCGCCGGATCGAGGGACCGGGCTTCGCCGGCTGGCTGCGCGGCCCTGGCGGCGCCGCGGCCACCGCGGTGGTGGTTCCGGGACTGGACTCCGGCAAGGAGGAGTTCCACGACGTGGTCGGCGCCCTGCTGCGCCGGGGCATGGCCGTGTTCGCCATGGACGGGCCGGGACAGGGCGTGCTCACCGCCACCACCACGGTCCGCGCCGACTACCACCACGTGATCGGCCGGGTCGTCGACGCACTCGGCACGGACAGGGTGGGACTCGTCGGGCTCAGCCTCGGCGGCTACTACGTCGCCGAGAGCGCCGCACGGGAGCCCCGCGTCGCGGCCGCCGTCACCGTCAGCGGTCCCTTCCGGCTGCACTGGGACGCCTTGCCGCCCCCCGTACGGGAGCTCCTCGTTCAGAGGGCCGGCGGCGGGCCGGAGGGCCGCCGCTTCGCCGGGCAGGTGGACCTGTCGGCCCTCGCGCCGCGGATCGCCTGCCCCATGCTGGTGGTGGACGGCGGCCAGGACGTCATCCCCGGCGTGACCAACGGCGAGCCGCTGGCCCGCCTGGCACCACGCGGGCAGTATCTGCACCTCCCGCTCGGCGACCACCTGCTCGGCAACGTCCGCCCCGACTGGCTGGCGACCGCCGCCGACTGGCTTTCCGGAGCGCTCACCTGACCTGTTTCACCGGGGATGCCGCACTGATGGCCGGCGCCTCGTGAACGCGATCCCCGGCTGACCGTCGCCCGGCGCCGGCGGGCGATCAAGGGGCCGCCGAGCGTGGCGCGGCCGTGCTGCGCCGGACCACCAGGCTGGTCGGGACGAGGTCGGTGCCGGGGGGCGAGGGGCGGCCTTCGTGGATCTGGACCAGGGCCCGCTGCACGCACCTCCGGCCCACCTCGGCGAAGTCCTGGTGAACGGTGGTCAGGGGCGGGACGAAGAACTCGGCGTCCGGGATGTCGTCGAAGCCGACCACGCTGATGTCGCCGGGGACCGCCCGGCCGCGCTCGTGGAAGGCGCGCAGCAGCCCGAGGGCCATCTGGTCGTTGGCGGCGAACACCGCCGTGCAGCCGGGCTCGTCGGCGAGCGCGAGACCGGCGGCGAAGCCGGACTCGGCCGACCAGTCGCCGTGCAGGGGCGGCGGCACCGGCCGGCCGGCCTTCTCCAGCGTGGTGCGCCAGGCGCGGGCGCGGCTCTGAGCGGCGTAGGACGTCTGCGGCCCGGTCACGTGCCAGACGGTGTGATGTCCCAGGTCGAGCAGGTGGTGGACGGCCCGTCGCGCCCCTTCGGCCTGGTCGGTGTCGACGACGCTGTAGCGGTCGCCGGCGTCGGAGTCCACGACCACGATGTGCACTCCGGGCGGCAGGGTCACGGTGCCGGAGTCGAGCAGGTGGATCTCGATGATGACGACGACCGCGTCCACGGCCAGCTCGCCCATCCGGGTGAAGGCTCCCAGCACGTTGTCCTGGGTGGGCACGTCGATGGGGATGAGCGTGATGGCGTACCCCTCGGCCGCGGCGTGGGTGGCGATCGCCTCCACCGTGCGGCTGTTGCCGGTCGAGGCCAGGCTGAAGAGGATGACGCCGATGGTGTTGAACTGGCCGTACCGCAACGCGCGGGCGGCGCTGTTGGGCCGGTAGCCCAGCTCGCGCATGGCCGCGAGCACCTGCTCGCGGGTCGAGTCGATCACGCCGGGATGGCCGTTCGAGACCCGCGACACGGTCTGCGACGAGACACCCGCGAGCTTGGCGACGTCGGCCATGGAGACGCGCTGCTTGCGGCGCCCGCCGGGGATGTTCGACCCGCCGCGTCGCGCGCCGCCGCTGGGCACCGCACCAGACGCCGCACCGGACGCCGCGCCCGGCATCGCGTCCCTCTGTTCCCGACCGCCCCGGTCCATTGCTTCCTCCCTGCCGCCCTTCCGCCGCCGTCCGACCTCCTCAAGGCCGGGACGGCCGTCAACGTGGGGGAAACCTTGACGACCCGTGTGGCGGGTGCCACGATACCGCACGGACGTTTACGTAAACATCACTTGTCGATCACCCCTCCTCACCCTGGGTCAGCAGGTCGGGGGCTCCCTCGCCGGCCGTATGTTCACGTGAACGTCACGCTGAGAGTCGGGTGTCCCGGCAGGGAGGAGTGGACCGGTGGTCGCAACACCGCAGGCGGGCGCGCCGGCCGGCTGGAGGGCGGCGCCCCGGGGGCGGCGAGCGTGGACGGGATGGCGGTTCGTCGGGCCGTTCATGGTGGTGTTCGCGCTCGTCTTCCTGGCGCCGATCGCGTACTCCGTCTACCTGAGCCTCTTCCGCACCCAGTTGATCGGCGGGACCACCTTCGTCGGCGCCGGCAACTACCTCAAGGCGCTGGGTGACCCGCAGTTCTGGTCCGCCTTCGGCAGGGTGGCGATCTTCCTGGTCGTCCAGGTCCCGATCATGTTGTTCCTGGCGCTGCTGGTGGCTCTGGCGATCGACAGCGGCCGGTTGTACGGGACGAGCTTCTTCCGCATCTCGGTGTTCCTGCCCTACGCGGTGCCCTCGGTGGTCGCGGCGCTGATGTGGGGCTTCATGTACGGCACCCAGTTCGGCCTCATCGGCAACCTGAACGAGACGCTCGGGCTGTCGCTGCCGGACCCCCTGTCGGCCGACCTGATCCTCGCCTCGATCGGCAACATCGTGACCTGGGAGTTCGTCGGCTACAACATGCTGATCCTGTACTCCGCCCTCCGCGTGGTCAATCCGTCCCTGTACGAGGCGGCGGAGATGGACGGCGCCGGCCAGCTCCGCATCGTCTGGTCGATCAAGCTCCCCGCCCTGCGCGGAGCACTGCTGATCTCGACCATCTTCTCGATCATCGGCAGCTTCCAGCTCTTCACCGAGCCCAGCGTCCTCAAGGACCTGGCCCCGAACGCCATCACGACCTACTTCACGCCGAACTACTACGCCTACTCGCTGTCCTTCAGGGGCCAGCAGTTCAACTACTCGGCGACCGTCGCCATCGTCATGGGCGTGATCACCATGGTCGTCGCCTACGTCGTCCAGCTCCGCGGCATGCGGAAGGGGGCCTGACCATGGCAGCCACCACCCACGCTCCCCGCCGCGCGCGGACCTCCTCCGGCCCTCTGGTGATCCGGCGCAGGTCACCGCGGAGGCGGCGCAGCGCCACGCTGACCGCACTGACCGCGATCGTGCTCCTCTACACGCTGCTCCCGCTGGCCTGGCTCGTGATCAACGCGACCAAGACGCAGGAAGGGCTGCTCGGCACGTTCGGCCTGTGGTTCGACGGCGACTTCGCCCTGTTCGCCAACATCGGCGACACCTTCACCTACGGCGGCGGCATCTTCACCCGCTGGCTGCTCAACACCCTGCTCTACGTCGTCGTCGGCGCGGGCGGCGCGACGCTGCTGGCGACGATCGCCGGGTACGGGCTGGCGAAGTTCGACTTCCCCGGCAAGAAGGCCGTCTTCGCGATCGTCATCGGGGCGGTCGCGGTCCCCGGCACCGCGCTGGCCGTCCCGACCTTCCTCATGTTCTCCGGCCTCGGCCTGACCGACACCCCCTGGGCGATCATCATCCCGTCGCTCGTCTCGCCGTTCGGCCTCTACCTCATGTGGACGTTCGCCTCCGACGCCGTCCCCGACGAGATCCTCGAATCGGCGCGCGTGGACGGGGCCCGGGAGTTTCAGACGTTCTTCCGCATCAGCCTGCCGCTGCTGGCGCCCGGGATCGTCACGGTCCTGCTGTTCACCGTCGTCGCGACCTGGAACAACTACTTCCTGCCGCTGATCATGCTCAAGGACCCGGACTGGTATCCGCTGACACTCGGCCTCAACAGCTGGAACCGCCAGGCGTCCACCGCGGGCGGTGAGGCCATCTTCAACCTCGTGATCACCGGATCACTGCTCACCATCGTCCCGCTGATCGCGGCGTTCCTGCTGCTCCAGCGGTACTGGCAGTCGGGGCTGTCGGCCGGAAGCGTCAAGGGATGACCGACGCCACGCCCGACCGTCTCCAGGCACACCCCATGAAAGGGCCATCCATGACGATAACCCGCCGCCATGCCCTCCTGCTGGGCGCCGCGCTGTCGGTGTCGCTGCTCGCCACCGCCTGTGGCTCCTCCGGTGACGGCGGCTCCGGGGCCGCCGCCACCCAGGGCGCGTCCACCGACGACCTCCAGGCGGCGCTGGACGCCGGCGGCAGCATCACGGTCTGGGCGTGGGAGCCCACCCTGAAGAAGGTGGTCGCCGACTTCCAGACCAAGTACCCGAAGGTCAAGGTCAACCTGGTCAACGCCGGCACCGGCAACGACCAGTACACCGCCCTGCAGAACGCGGTCAAGGCCGGCTCCGGCGTCCCCGACGTCGCCCAGATCGAGTACTACGCCCTGCCGCAGTTCGCGCTCGGCAAGGCGGTCGCCGATCTGACGGCCTTCGGCGCGGACAAGCTCGACGGCACCTTCACCCCCGGCCCGTGGGGCGCCGTCCACTCCGGCAGCGGGATCTACGGCCTGCCCATGGACTCCGGCCCGATGGCCCTGTTCTACAACAAGGACGTCTTCGACAAGCACAAGATCGACGTGCCGGCGACCTGGGACGAGTACATCGCGGCGGCCAAGAAGCTGCACGACGCCGACCCGAAGGCGTACATCACCAACGACACCGGCGACGCCGGCTTCACCACCAGCATGATCTGGCAGGCCGGCGGCAAGCCCTACCAGGTCGACGGGACCAAGGTGAGCGTCAACTTCGCCGACGCCGGTACGCAGAAGTTCACCACGGCCTGGCAGCAGCTCGTCAGCGGCAAGCTCGTCGCACCGGTCAGCTCGTGGAGCGACGCCTGGTACAAGGGCCTCGGTGACGGCAGCATCGCCACGCTCGTGATCGGCGCCTGGATGCCCGCCAACCTCGAGACCGGCGTCAAGGCCGGGGCCGGCAAGTGGCGGGTCGCGCCCATGCCGCAGTGGGAGAGCGGCGGCAAGGCCACCTCGGAGAACGGCGGCAGCTCGCTGGCCGTCCCGGAGGCCGCCGCCAACAAGAAGCTGGCCTACGCCTTCGCCAAGTACGCCAGTGTCGACGAGGGTGCGCAGGCCCGCGTGGACGGCGGCGCGTTCCCGGCCACCAAGGCGCAGCTGGAGTCCCCGGCCTTCCGCGACAAGAAGTTCGCGTACTTCGGCGACCAGCAGATCAACCAGGTCCTCGCCGAGTCGGCGAGCCAGGTCGTCCCCGGCTGGTCCTACCTGCCGTACCAGGTCTACGCCAACAGCGTCTTCAACGACACCGTCGGCAAGGCGTACATCAGCGGCACCACACTGCAGGACGGCCTGAAGGCGTGGCAGGACGCCTCCGTGAAGTACGGCCAGGAGCAGGGCTTCACGGTCCAGTAACCCCCCCGCGAGAACCGTCGAGGCCGGTCGCGGGACACCGCGACCGGCCTCGTCATGCCCCCGTCAGGACCCGTGCGGGCGGCGCAGGACGCACACCTGGCGGGGACCCAGGGTCAGGCCGGCGGCCAGGCACGGCCCCCGGAGCACCTCGCCCGCCACGCCGTCCACGACGACGCTCTCGTCGGTGCGGTTGATGAGGAACCAGTAGTCGGCGTCGTCACCGGTCCGCACGGCCAGCTCCACCGCTCCGGCGACGGCGGCGGGAAGCTCGGAACGCACCCCGCTCGTGGTCAGGAGCAGGGACAGCACCGGCCGCAGCCCCTCGGGTCCGAGCCTGGTCGAGACGTAGGACGCCGAGCCGGTCCCGACGGGGCGCGTGGTGATCGCGGGCCGGCCCGCCTGGTCGCCGGACGTGTAGGAGGCGACGACCTTGACATCGCTCCCGGTGACGTCGATCCGGTCGCTCCACAGGGTGCCGGACACGCCGAGGTCGAGGTCGGCCCGGTCACCGTCGAGCAGCGGGCCGAACTCCTCGATCCGGATGCCGAGCAGATCGCGCAGCGCGCCGGGATGACCGCCGAGCCACACGTGGTCGTTCTCGTCGACGATGCCGGAGAAGTACGTGGTGACGAGATGGCCGCCGTCGGCCACGTACGCGCTGAGGCGGTCGGCGAGCGCCCGCGGCACCACGTACAGGACCGGGGCGACGAGCAGGTCGTAGTGCGAGAAGTCGTCGGCGGAGCCGATCACGTCCACCCGCACGCCTGCCGCCGCGAACGCCGAGAACCAGTCGAGCGCCTCCTGCCGGTACCGCAGGCGGGAGGTGGGATGGGAGTCCAGCTCGCTCGCCCACCAGGAGTCCCAGTCGAACACGATCGCCGCCGCGGCCCGGCGACGCCGCGTCCCCGCGACGGGGGCCAGCGCCTCCAGGGTCGCGCCGAGGTCCACGATCGACCGGAACACCTCGCTGTCGGTGCCGGCGTGCGGGATCATCGCCGAGTGGTACTTCTCGGCTCCGCCCGCCGACTGCCGCCACTGGAAGAAGCACACGGCGTCCGCCCCGTACGCGACGTGGGTCAGCGAGTCCCGGGCCATGCCGCCGGGCCTCTTGGCCAGGTTGACCGGCTGCCAGTTCACCGCGCTGGTGGAGTGCTCCATCAGGAACCAGGGCTCGCCCCCGGCCAGCATGCCGGTCAGGTTGGCCGAGAACGACAGCTCGTCCTGGGCCTGCGGCCCGGTCAGCAGGTAGTGGTCGTTGGAGACGAAGTCGAGCTCGCGCGCCCAGTCGGCGAAGTCCATCCCCTTGGTCTCGCCCATGACCATGAAGTTGGTGGTGACCGGGATCTCGGGGGTGAGCTCGGTCAGCACGCTCCGCTCCGCCCGCAGGTAGTCCTTCAGCGCGTCCGAGGAGAACCGCTTGAAGTCGAGCTGCTGGGTCGGGTTGGGGTAGGACGCGGCCAGGCGCGGCGGCAGGATCTCCTCCCACGCGCCGTACTCCTGCGACCAGAACGTCGTCGCCCAGGCCCGGTTGAGCCGCTCGATCGTGCCGTACCTCTTGCGCAGCCAGGTACGGAAGGCCGCGGCGGCGTCGTCGGAGAAGTCGTAGACGTTGTGGCAGCCCAGCTCGTTGTTCACGTGCCACGCGGCCAGGGCCGGGTGGCCGCCG
The DNA here is from genome assembly GCF_031570565.1 of Nonomuraea sp. 3-1Str. Classification (NCBI taxonomy): domain Bacteria; kingdom Bacillati; phylum Actinomycetota; class Actinomycetes; order Streptosporangiales; family Streptosporangiaceae; genus Nonomuraea; species Nonomuraea sp. 3-1Str. The sequence goes on along the minus strand of NZ_JALHBK010000037.1, from coordinate 16,449 downwards.
TACCGCTCGGCCATGGCCCGGACCAGGCGCAGGGCGTGCTCGCGGAAGACCGGCGACGTCGGGCGCCAGTGCTGGCGCGCTCCGGGCCACAGGGTGCGGCCGTCGTGGTCGACGGGGAGGATCTCGGGGTGCGCGGTGGTCAGCCACGGCGGCGGGGACGCGGTCGCGGTCGCCAGGTCCACGGCGATGCCGTTCTCATGGAGCAGGTCCATCACCTGGTCCAGCCAGTCGAAGGCCCACCGGTCCGCGCGTGGCTGGAGGCGGGCCCAGGAGAAGATCGCCAGCGAGACGATGTTCACCCCGGCCCGGCGCATCGCCCGGACGTCGTCCTGCCACACCTCCGGGGGCCACTGCTCCGGGTTGTAGTCCGCGCCGAAGGCGAGGCGTCCGCGGGAGGTGTCCGAGGGCCAGCGAAGCCAGCGGGGTGCCTGATGAGCTGTCACTGCTACTCCTGCAGACCGATGTTTACGTAAACATAGGCTACCGCATCCCCCCTCGGGGACAGGTGAGGACAGAGGCGGGCGCGGCTCCGGCGGCGCCGGAGCCGCTCCTACTTGCCGACGCCCTCCGTCAGCCCGCGCAGGAACTGGCGCTGCCCCACCAGGAACAGCACGATCGTGGGCAGTGCCGCCATGGTGAGACCGGCCAGCACCACCGGCCAGTCCGTCAGGAGCCGGCTCTGCATCGACACCAGGCCCACCGGCAGCGTCTTCAGCGACTCGTCACTGACGAACACCAGCGCGAACGCGAACTCGTTCCACGCGAACAGCGCCTGCAGCAGCGCCGCCGACACCAGGATCGGCCGCGACATCGGCAGGACGACCCGCCAGAAGATCTGCGCCTTCGACGCCCCGTCGATCGTGGCCGCCTCGTCCACGGAGCGCGGCAGCTCGATCATGTACGCCCGGATCAGGAAGATCGTGAACGGGATGCGGAAGGCCGTGTAGAGCACGATCAGCGCCCAGTACGTGTCGAACAGCCCGATCGCGGTCAGCAGCCGGAACAGCGGGATGAGCGCCACCGTCGGCGACAGCAGCAGCCCGCCCAGCACGAGCAGCGCCACGGCGTTGCCGAACGGCAGCTTGAGCCGGCACAGCCCGTACGCGGCCCAGGCGCTGATCAGCGTGGTGGCCACGATCGACGCCGAGGTGACGATGACGCTGTTGGTGAAGTAGCGGACCACGCCCGTGTCCCAGGCACGCGCGTAGTTGCTCCAGCGCAGCTCGCCCGGCAGCCCCCACGGCTGGTTGAAGATCTCCTGGTTGTCCTTGAACCCGCTGAGCACCATCCACAGCACCGGGTACAGCACGGCCACGGCGAACGCCCCGAGCAGGGTCCAGCCGAGCACCCGCCCCACCACGGTCCGGAAGCCCACGCTGGCGCGGGGCCGGTGCCGGGCGGCGGCCCGGCCGTCGAGCGCGGAGTTCAGCGCGATCACGTGTCATACCTCCGGCGTCGGGACACGGCCAGCTGCGCGGCCGCGATGGCGAACGTGATGACGAAGATCACCGTGGCCACGGACGCGGCGTAGCCCATGTCGTCCTCGAAGAAGGCCTTGCGGTACAGCCACGTGCCGAGCACCTGGCTGGAGTTGTCCGGGCCGCCGGCCGTCATCACCATGACCTCGTTGAAGACGAGGAACGCCCCGGAGACCGTGAGGATGACGATCAGCGTCGTCATCTCACGGACCATCGGCAGCGTGATCGAGAAGAACGTGCGGACCGCCCCGCTGCCGTCGACCTTGGCGGCCTCGTAGTACTCGCGCGGGATGCGCTGCATGGCCACCACGAACAGCACGGCGGTGTAGCCGACCCCCTGCCACTGGCTCATCCCGATGACGCTCCAGATGGCCGACGACTCCTCGCCGAGCCAGGCCCGGGCCAGGTGGCCGAGGCCCACGGCCCGCAGCGCCTCGTTCACCAGCCCGTACCTGGGGTTGTAGAGGAAGGAGAACAGGACGCCCGCGACGGTGATCGACATGGCGGCCGGGATGAAGTACAGCGTGCGCAGCAGCCCGCGCAGCCGCTTGCCGACGAGCTCCTCCAGCAGCGCCGCGAGCACCAGCGACAGGCCGGCCTGGAAGACCAGGGAGACGACGGCGTAGGCGATGTTGTTGAGCAACGCCCGCCAGAACACCGGGTCGGTGAACGTCTCGCGGTAGTTGTCCAGACCCACGAACCGGGGCTCGGGGGAGAAGGCGTTCCAGGAGAAGAAGCTCAGCCGCAGGTTGTCCACGATCGGGTAGTAGACGAACACCAGCAGCAGGGCGACGGCGGGCAGCACCCATACCCAGGCGCGCCAGCGGGTCAGCAAGGCGCCCATGGCATCAACCGACTTCCTTCTTCGCCTTCGCGGCCGCCTCGCGGACGCCGGTCATGACCTGCTCGGGGGTGCGGGAGCCGGACAGCATGCCCTCGACGCCGGACAGGTACGCGCTGGCGACCTCAGCGTGGGTGATCGTGTCCAGCCAGATCGCGAAATTTCCGGCCTTGTCCATGTCGGCCAGGGCGTCGGTGAGCTGCTTGTTGGCGTTGGCCGCGGCCGCCGAGCCCTTCACCGGGCTGAGCCAGCCGATCTCCTTGGTCATCGCCGCCGCGTTCTCCTGGCTGGACATGAACGTCAGGAAGTCCACCGCCAGCCCCGCGTTCTTGCTCTTGGCGTTGACCAGGAACCCGTCGGGCGCGCCCGTGAGCGCCGAGGCGTCGCCGGTGGCGCCGGACGGCGCGGGCAGCCGGAAGAAGCTCCACTCGAGCGGCGGCTTGGCCTTCTCGACCGCCTCGAACTCGACCGACTCCAGGTAGTGCATGCCCGCCTTGCCGGACAGGAACTGCGCCTGCGCGGTCTCGTGCGACAGCCCGTTGGCGTCCTTGGTGCCGCACCGGCCCACCAGGTCGGCGAACTGCTTGAGCGCCGTGACGTAGCCGGGGTCGGTGAACGCGCCGCCGGCGGGGTTGTAGTCGGCGGTCAGCGTCTGGGCCGGCACGTCGTAGGCGTTGAGCTGGGTGATGTAGTGGATAGCCGCCCAGCCGTACTGGTTGCCGAACGCGATCGGCTGCACGCCGGCCGCCTTCAGCTTGTCGCAGGTGGTCAGCAGCTCCTCGAACGACTTCGGAACGGTGACGCCCGCCTTGTCGAAGACCGTCTTGTTGTAGGCGAGGTACTTGCCGTCGAGGTCGATCGGCATGCCGTAGTTCTTGCCGCTGTACTCGAACGCCTTGAGCGCCGCCGGGGCGAACGTCGAGCCCCACGGGGTGCCGGGGCCGAGGACGCTCGTCAGGTCGGCCGCCAGGCCGGCCCGGACGAACTTGTTGGTGAAGTCGCCCGCCCACGAGAAGTAGATGTCGGGCAGGTCGCGCGACGCGCTCAGCACGCGGATCTTGTCCTTGTAGGCCTGGTCGCCGACCTGCTCCAGCTTGATGTCCACTTTCGGGTTGGCCTGCTCGTAGGCGGCCACCACCTTCTCGAAGTACGGGGCGTACTCCGGGGAGGCGAACTTGGTCACCATCGTCAGCGTGCCCGACTTCTCCTTGGGCGCGGCCAGGTCGGCCTTGGCGGGCGCCGCGTCGGACCCGCCGCCGCCGCAGCCGGCCGCGGCGACGAGGACGGTGACCAGCGAGAGCGCGCTCCAGCGGTGCTTGTTCATGCTGACTCCTTGCTCTTAGGCATCGTTGCCTCGGCCCCGGAGGCGATCCGGGGCTTGGGGGGTGGCGAGGGTGGCGTCGAGGGGGGCCTCGTGCCCGAAGGCCCCGTACGAGGCGCAGGCGTGGGAGGCGTAGGCGGTGGCGGCCGCGGCGAGGTCCGGCAGGTTCTCGCCGCGGACGGCGCCGACGAGCAGGCGGGCGATGAACGCGTCGCCGGCTCCCAGGGTGTCGACCACGTCCACCGGCTCGGCGGGGGCCCAGGCCGTCTCGTCGCCGCTGACGAGCACGGCTCCGTGGGAGCCGAGCGTCACCGCGACGAGTGAGGGGCCGAGGTCCCGTACCCGGCGGGCCAGCGCGAGCGCCTCGTCGCGCGAGCCGGACGGGGACGACAGGATCGCGATGCCGGCGTGGCGGGCGTGGGTCTCGATGTACTCCCGGGGGCGCTCGGAGAAGTCGAACGACAGCCGCCGCGCGGCCGTGGCCAGCTCCGGAAGCTGGTCCTCCAGTAAGGAGCACTCGCCGGTGTGGACCAGGTCGGCCTCGGCCAGCCGTTCGAGGTCGGCGGGGGAGAGGCGGAACCGGGACACCCCGTCCTGCCCGCCGGTGAACTTGCGCTCCCCGGCGACCAGGCGGACGGTCGCGGAGGCGTTGGGCCCCTCGGCGGTGCGCAGCAGGGACAGATCCACACCCTCGCCGGCGAGCGCGGCGCTGACCGCCCGGCCCGCCGCGTCGGTGCCCACGACGCCCAGGTAGCCTGAGTCGGCGCCGAGCCTCCGGGCGTGGACGGCGACGTTGACGGCGTTCCCGCCGGGATACATGACGCCGAGGTCGGGGTAGCAGTCGACGACGTTGTCGCCGACGGCAACCAGGCGTGGGTTCACACGGGCTCCTGTGACTGGGAAGGTTCTCACTCACCTGGGTGAGAACGTTCTCAATCTGTGGGACCCATGTCAAGGGTTGCCGCCGAATCCGCTACCGTGGCCCGTTGATCACCTCTTTCGCGCTCCTCGCGGAGGGATGATGTCCAGGACACGACCAAGCAGCACCGGGGGTGCGCATGAGCGGCAGCGTCCGGCGGGCCATGCCGTCGATCGAGATCGTCGCCAAGGAGGCGGGCGTCTCCACCGCGACGGCCGGCCGGGCTCTGGGCGGCTACGGCTCGGTGAGCCGGAAGAGCCGCGAGGCCGTCCTGGCCGCCGCCGAACGCCTCGGCTACCGGCCCAACAGCCTGGCCCGCAGCATGATCACGGGGCTGACGCACACGCTCGGCGTGCTCGTGCCCGACATCGAGAACCCGTTCTTCTCGCGTGCCCTGCGCGGCATCGCCGACGCCGCCCACGAGCGCGGCTGGGAGGTGCTGCTCGTCAACACCGACGAGGACCTCGTGCTCGAACGCAAGGCGCTGAGCGTGCTCGCCGAGCGCCGCGTGGACGGCCTCGTCGTGGCCCCGACGGACGTCGCCGACCGCGACGCCCTGCAGGCCGTCGTGGACGCCGGCATCCCGATCGTTCTGCTCGACCGGCGGGTGCCCGGCCTCGAAGCCGACACGGTCGGCATCGACAACCGGGCCGCCGCCAAGGACGCCACCGAGCGGCTGCTCAAGCTCGGGCACCGGTCGGTCGCATTACTGACCGGCGGCGATGAGAAGCTCCGTGCCAAGCTGTCCCGTCCCGGCCTGCGAGGGGTGGAGCGGCTGGCGGCCACCACGGTCGGCGCGCGCGCCGCCGGCTACCGCGACGCGTTGGTGGAGGCGGGGGTCGAGCCCCGGCCGGAGCTGGTGAGCGCCGAGGGCTTCCGGCGGGAGGACGCGGCCGCCGCCACCCGGCGCCTGCTCGCGCTGCCGGACCCGCCGACGGCGATCCTCGCCCTGGACAGCCTCCTGGCGCTGGGAGTGCTCCAGGCGCTGCGGGGGCTCGGGCTGCGCTGCCCGGTGGACGTGTCGCTGGTGGCCTTCGACGACGCGGACTGGGCCGAGGCGATCTCGCCGCCGCTGAGCGTGGTGGCGCAGCCGATCTACGAGCTGGGGGCGGAGGCGGGGCGGCTGCTGCTCGACCGCGTCCAGGGCAGCGACAAACGCTTCACCCACCGGAGGCTGCCGACCCGTTTCATCGAGCGAGAGTCCGCCTCTTCCCGCTAGGGTGTGTTTCAAATGTGGTCACAGCCACTCGGTGATGGCGGCGATGGTCACGGTGGCTTCATAGCGGACGGCGAGCTTGTCGTACCTGGTCGCGACGGCCCGGTGGCGTTTGAGCCGGTTGATGCCGCATTCCACGGCGTGGCGCTCACGGTAGTCGATCTTGCAGAACGTGGGCGGCCGACCGCCTCGGCTGCCCCGGTTCTTGCGGTGGCGGATCTGATCGGCCTTCTCCGGGATCGTGCAGGTGATGCCGCGCCTGCGCAGGTAGGCGCGGTTGGCGCGCGAGCCGTACGCCTTGTCGGCACGGACCCTGTCGGGACGCTTGCGCGGGCGTCCCGGTCCGAGCCGGGGCACACTGATCCGCTCCAGCACGGGCTGGAACTGAGGAGAATCCCCGCGTTGACCAGCAGTGATGATCAGCGATAACAGCTTCTGGCCCTGCTCGACAGCCAGATGCAGCTTGGTGGTCAGCCCACCCCGAGAGCGGCCCAGCCCATGGTCGGCGGGCTCGACATCGACGCCGCCGGGTGGCTCTACCTGCAGATCCCCCTTTTACGCGCACCAGCGGCGTGCTGGTGCGCGCGGGTGATCGTGGAGTCCACGCTCACCTCCCAGGTGATCAGGCCCTTGGCGTCGGCTCTGGCCTGCAGTTCTTTCAAGATCCGCGACCAGGTGCCGTCCCGCTGCCACCGCCGAAACAGCCCGTACACCGTCTCCCACTCGCCGTACCGGGCGGGCACGTCCCGCTACGGCGCACCCGTTCGTGTCCGCCACCGGATCCCATCGATGAGCTGCCGTTTCGTCCACTTCGGCGGCCTGCCCGGCTTCTTACCGACCGGCAGCAACGGCTCCAGGACCACCCACTGAGCGGCAGTCAAATCACCACGACCCACACCAAGATCATCCCAGATGGATCGCTCGGGCGATCCACTGCTCACAACAGGCCCTAACGTTGATCCATGTCCGAAATGCCATCACGGGTCGAACTGCGCCCGCTCACCCTCTCCGACCAGGACGAGTTCTGCTCGCTCGTGCAGGCCAGCACCGAGCTGCACCTGCCATGGATGCAGCTGCCCGCGACCGCGGAGGAGTTCCAGGTCTGGATGCGCCGCTTCGACGACGGCACCAACCTGGGCTTTCTGATCCGTGTCCGGGAGACCGGCGCAGCCGCCGGCACGGTCAACATCAACTCGATCATCCGAGGCCGCTACCAGGGCGCGTCCCTCGGCTATGCAGCCTTCGCCCCGTCCGCAGGGCAGGGTTACATGACCGACGGGCTCACCGTCACCCTGCAGCACGCCTTCACCGACCTGCGGCTCCACCGGCTGGAGGCCAACATTCAGCCAGCGAACAAGGCATCCCTGGCCCTGGCCCAGCGCTTGGGCTTCCGTTACGAAGGGCTGTCGCCCGCCTACCTCTACATCGACGGGGCCTGGCGCGACCATGAACGCTGGTCCATTACCGCACCAAACCCCTGGAAACCCGATCCCTCCCTTCCAGAGGTATGAGCCACACGGCGCCGCTTATGAAACACGTCCTAGTTTTGGGGACTTTCTGGTACGGCTCCGCCTGGTCGGCGCCGGTCACCGTACGGGGCTGGGGGCCTCCAGGGAGACGGCCGCTGAAACCGCACGGGGCCGGCCGCCGTTACGCACGCCCTCTTGACCGTTGCCGGGGCATCCTGGTTACGCGGAGTCAACGGGATGACGGTGGTTCGGGCGGCTGGTTAGCCTTGGGGGCGTGAGGGAGCGGCCGGAGGGCGTCGGCGACGAGGACGTGCGGCATGCCCTGGCGGCGTGGGGGATTGGGTCCTCCGTGTCCCTGGAGTATGCGCCTGTGGGCTTCGGCGACTACCACTGGATCGCCACCGTCCCCCCGACCCAGGGCGCTAACGCCGGGCGGAAATGGTTCGTCACCGTGGCGGATCTGGCGGCCAAGGAGTATCTCGGTACCGGGCCTGACGCCGCGTACCGTGGGCTGACGAGGGCCATGGACACCGCCGTTCACCTGCGCGAACACGGCGGGCTCGACTTCGTCGTGGCGCCCGTGCGAGCCGCCGAGGGCGGCGGGACCGTGCGGCGGCTCGGGGCCCGTCACGCCGTCGGCGTCCTCCCGTTCGTCCCCGGCGCGCCGGGTCACTTCGGCCAGTCCCTCACGCCCGGCGCGCGGCACCGCGTCATCGACCTGCTCGCCCGCCTCCACCAGGCGGAGCCCCCGGCCTCGCTCCCCGTCGCACCGGCGGCCCTGCCCCAGCGCGCCGGCCTGGAACAGGCCCTGGACGACGCCCTGGGCGACGCGCCGGACGACCGGGCGGCCCGCCGGCGTGGCGGCCCGTTCGGGGAACGCGCGCGTGCGCTGCTGTCGGCCCACGCGGGCGTGCTGCGCGCCCGGCTGGCCGGGCTGGACCGGCTGACCGGGGAACTGCACGGTCGCCGGCGCGTCGTGACCCACGGGGAGCCGCATCCCGGCAACGTGCTCACGCTCGGTGACCGGAGCCTGCTCATCGACTGGGACACCGTGGGGCTCGCGCCGCCCGAGCGCGACCTGTGGCACGTCGCCCGGAACCAGACCGACCTCGACCGCTACGCCGAGGCGACCGGCCACCGTCCCGACCGGTCCCTCCTGGACGGCTACCGGCTGCGGTGGGCGCTCGACGACGTGGCCGCCTTCGCCGGCTGGTTCCGCGCGCCGCACGACGGCGGGGCCGACAGCGAGCAGGCGTGGGCCGGGCTCCGCGACACCGTCGCCTGGCTCGCCTCCACGCCCGCCTGACGACTCGGCCCGGCCCGCCCTTCTCCTCGGCGATCTCGACGGCTTCCGCCCCACTGCAGGCGTCTGAGTGCCTGGATCGCGGGCGACAAGTGGGGCTGGGGGCCTCCAGGGAGACGGCCGCTGAATCCGCACGGGGCCGGCCGCCGTTACGCACGCCCTCTTGACCGTTGCCGGGGCATCGCCACGGCCGTCCCGGCTCAGGGGAGCAGGTCTGCCGCCAGGCGCGGTCGTACCGGGGTCAGCCAGTGCCGGTAGCGGGGGGCGCGGCCATGCACGGCCTCCTCGTAGGCGGCGGCCAGCGCGCTCGTCGCCGGTCCGGGCGCGGCCAGCTCGCGCCCGTCGACCGAGCGCACCGGCACCACCCCGGCGGCGGTGCCGCACAGGAAGACCTCATCGGCGCCGTAGAGGTCGGAACGCATCATGTCGTGCCTTGTCACCGGCATCCCGAGGTCGGCGGCCAGGCGCTCGACGGTGTCCTGCGTGATGCCCTCCAGTGCCCCCGCGCTCGCCTGCGGGGTGCTGACCCGCCCGTCGCGGACCACGAACAGGTTGGCGGCGGTGCACTCGCTGACCTGGCCGGCCGCGTTCAGCAGCACCGCCTCGTCGTAGCCGGCCTCGACCGCCTCGGCCTTGGCCAACACCGAGTTGAGGTAGGGGCCCGTCGCCTTGGCGGCCGTCGGCACGGCCGCCTGGTCGTTGCGCCGCCACGTACTGGTCATCAACCGCACGCCGGCGGCCGGCGCCTCCCACTCCCACGTCGCGATCGACACCACGACCGGGTTGGCGCGCGCGGCCAGGCCCAGCTCGCCGTAGCCGCGGTGCACGAGGTGGCGGATGTAGCAGGCGCGGTGGCCGTTGGCGGCGACGGTCTCCAGCGTGGCCGCCTCCAGCTCCTCCACCTCGTACGGCACCCGCATCCCGACGATCCGGGCGCTGCGGTGGAGCCGTTCGAGGTGCTCGCGCAGCCGGAAGACGGCCGGCCCCGCACCGGTGTCGAACGCCCGCGTCCCCTCCAGCACGCCCGTGCCGTAGTGCAGCGCGTGCGAGAGCACGTGCACCCGGGCCTCGCCCCACGGGACGAGCGTCCCGTCCATCCAGATGCGGCCGGTCTCCATGGACGCCACCTCCTCAAGTGGCTCAGCACGGTACGCCACTACTTGGCAAAGTGGCAAGCTAGTATGTGCCACATGGAAGCACTCGTCACGCTGGTCCTCGACCGGATCCGGCTGCACCAGGGGCCGCCGAGCCGCCGGCTGGCGGGTGCGCTGGCCGACCTCGCCCAGACCGGCGCCCTCGCACCCGGCGACCGGCTGCCGTCGGAGCGGGAGCTGGCCCAGGCCGTCGGCATGAGCCGGGGCACGGTGGCGACCGCCTTCAACGCCCTGTGCGAGGAGGGGCTGTGCGAGCGCCGCCACGGCAGCGGCACCTACGTCACCCGGACGCGGTCCATGGCGGGGCTGCTCACCGATGCCGTCCTGCCCGCCGACCTGTCGACCTCCGTCGTGCCCGACGCCTCCCACCTGGCGATGCCGCCGCTCGATCCGGCCACGCTGCTGCGCAGCCCGAGCGGCCACGGCTACGACGCCATGGGCGACCCACGCCTGCGCGCCCTGCTCGGCTCCGGCGACGCCGCGGCGGCGGACGGGTCCGTGCTGATCACCGGAGGGGCGCAGCAGGGCATCGACCTGGCCGCGCGCACGCTGCTGCGGGCGGGGGAGCGCGTACTCGTCGGCGACCCCACGTACGTCGGAGCGCTCGCGGCGTTCCGCAGGACCGGGGCGCACGCCGTCGCCGTGGACCTCACCGACCCCGGAGCCACCGAGGCCGCCTTCGCCCGCCATCGCCCGGCCGCCGTCTACGTGGCAGGCGTCGGCAACCCGACCGGAGCCGTGCCCGACCTGCGGCATGTCGCCGAGCTGGCCAGGGCCGCCGGAGTGCCGCTGGTCGAGGATCGCGCCCTGGCCCGTCTCGTCCACGACGGCGCCGCGCCGCCCGAGCCGCTGTCCCTGGTGCACCCGCACGGCACGGTGACGGTGGGCTCGCTCTCCAAGGTGCTGTGGGGCGGACTGCGGATCGGCTGGCTGACGGCGCCCGAGGCGCTGCTGGCCCGGATCACCGAAGTCAAGCTGGACTCCGACCTGGCCACCAGCGCCGTGGCGCAGCGGCTGGCCGCCGAACTGCTGGAACACAACTCCGTCGGCCCGTGGCTGGCCGAGCTGGCACGCCGCCGCGACCGCTTCACCGCCGCCCTGGCCGACCGGCTGCCCGACTGGTCCTGGACCCGGCCCGCCGGGGGGCTGTCGGTGTGGGTGCGGCTGCCGGGCGCCGACGGCGACAGGTTCGCGGCGCTGGCCCGCGAGGAGGGGGTGGCGGTCGCGCCCGGCTCCCTGTTCTCGGTGGACGGCCGCCATCGCGATCACCTGCGCCTCAGCTTCGCCCCGCCGCCGCCGGTGGCCGACCAGGCCGTTGCGGCGCTCGCGCGAGCCTGGGCACGGCGGAGATGACCCTGGCGCGACGGCTGGGGCTTCTCGATCGAGGCGGGACGAGGCCGGGATCAGCCGCGCAACAGCGGCCGGCCGGGGAGCGTGGTCTTGGTCTTCATCAGGCTGGGCGCGCCGTTGCCGCCGATGTCGGCGAAGTAGAGCGTCCTGCCGTCGAAGGCCAGGCTGGCCGGGCTGTCCAGCTTGTCGGCGAGAACCTCCACGTCGCCGTCGGCGCGGACGATGTTGAGGGTGTTGCCCGTGAAGCTCGGGACGTAGAGCTGCCCTCGCACGTCGAAGGCTACGCCGTCGGCGCCGGCCAGCTTGGCGTCCTTGACGTGGACGGTCGGCACGCCGGCCGCACCGCCCTTGCCGTACGGGACGCGGACGATCTGCGCCTGGTCGGAGACGGCGACGTAGAACGCGCCGGAGCGCCAGGCGACGCCGTTCGCTCCCACGCCGTCCGCGCCGGGGGCGAGCAGCGGCGACTTCACCCAGACCGAGGCCTTGCCGCCGGCCACGCGGTAGATCACGCCGTGCGTGGAGTCGGTGACGTAGAGAGCGCCGTCGGGCCCGAAGGCGAGGGCGTTGGCGAAGCCGACCGGCAGCGCGGCGTGGAGCTTGGCGTCGCCGTCCGGGGTGATCCGCCAGACGCCGTTGGTGGCGGCCTGGCCGGAGTTGAGCAGGGCGTAGACGGTGCCGCGCCGGTCGGTGGCCAGGCCGTTCAGCCGGCCTTCGCCGATGGGCAGGGCAGCCAGCAGGCTGTCGGCGCCCGTGGCGTCGACCTTCCGGATCTCGCCCTTGGACAGCAGTCCGACGTAGACGGTCCCGTCCGGCGCGACGGTGACACCCTCGGTGAGGTCGGCGTAGGGCCGGACGACGACCGGGTGGAGCCCGGCGGCCTGAGCGGGCGTGGCGATCAGCGTCAACAACGCGATCGCGAAGAGGAGGAGGGGGATGCGCTTCATGGGTGTGATCATGTCGCCGTAAGCTCGCCATTGTGTCACCGCAACTTCCGCGAATCGTCACGCGGGAATCCGGCGACGCTCTGAATGCCGCATCGGCACACACACGGAGACCGGAATCGCCCTGGTGGGAAAACTGCCGAATTACGGCTACTTCCCAGGTCAATGGCGTGACCGAAATTCTCGCCCCGGCGGGAGCCAGGTATTTCGCGGCTCGAAAGCAGGGAGACGGATCGGCCTTTTCATGCCCGCTGTCGCACGTCCTCGAAAAAGGCCGTTCGTGTCCCTGGAAGCAGGGTTTCTCCTCGGGCCGCGGCACCGTCGTCTGGCTGGTTCCCGCGCACGCCCGGCGACTCAGACCAGCCAGCCCTTCTCCTCGGCGATCTCGATCGCCTCGGCGCGGGTGCGGGCGCCGAGCTTCTGGATCGCGGCCGACAGGTGGTTGCGTACGGTGAGTCCCCGGTCGTGACCTGACCCATGACGACCGTCACAGGCGCACTCCTGATGGGTGGGATCGGCGCAGGTCAGAAGCGTGGCGGCGGCTGTCGGTCGAGGGCGGCGACGAGGCCCGGCAGGGCGGCGGGGTCGTCGAACAGGCCCGTGGCGCCCAGCCCGGAAAGGCGCTCCGGAGGCGTGAGCCCTCCCGTGAACGCCAGGCAGAGCATGCCCGCCGCCCGCGCGGCCCGCACCCCGAAGGGGCTGTCCTCCACCACCACGCACCGCTCCGGCGGCGTCCCCATGGTGGCGGCGGCGTGCAGGAACAGGTCGGGGGCCGGCTTGCCCCGGGCGACGTCCTCGGCGCTGAAGACGCGGCCGGCGAAGCGCGCGGCCAGGCCGGTCAGCCGCAGACTGCGCGCGATCTTGGCGTGCCCGCCGTTGGAGGCGACGCACGCGGGCACGGTCAGGCCCTCCAGCGCCTCGGGCATGCCCGGCACCGGCGTCAGCCCGGCCTCCATGGCCGTGTCGTGCTCCTCCGCCAGCCGCTCCCGCCAGCCCGGCGGGACGTTCGCGCCCACCTCTCGCCACCAGTGCTCGTCGCTGCACCCCACGAACCTGGCGGCGTACTCGCGCTCGTCGATGTCCCACCCCAGCCGGCGCAGCGCCGCCGTGCCGACACGGACCGAGATGCGCTCGCTGTCGACCAGCACGCCGTCACAGTCGAAGATCACCAGCTCGACGGGCAAACGGTCTCCTTCCATGACGGGCCCCCCGCCGGAGCGCCGGCGGGGGGTCGTCGTCTCCGTGTACGGGATCAGTAGTCGACCTTGAACATGTAGTTGCGCTTGTCCAGGTCGTGGCCGCGCACGGCCTCGTAGTGACGGGCCACCCGGTCCATCAGCACGGCGATCGCCAGCGGCGACACCTCGCCGCGCAGCTCCGCCGGGATGCCCGGCAGCGTCAGGCTCTTCGTGTCGATGTGGAAGGTCTTCTTGCTCGCGTACGTGTCGAGGAAGCGCTTGGCCCGCTCGGCCATGGGCCGCGAGGCGTCCTCGCCGAGCAGGTTGATGACCGCCACGTCGTCGTTGACGACCTCGAACGCGCCCTGGAAGAACTCGCCCGAGTTGAAGGCCGCCGCGTGCTTCCACTGCATCTCCTGCAGGAAGCACATGGCCAGCCCGTACGCCCAGTTGTAGCTGGGGCCGGAGCCGAGGACGTAGGTGATGGGCTCGTCCTTGAGCGTCTCGGCGACGATCCTGGCCCGGTCCTCGTGCTCCTGGGCGGCCGACAGCAGCGCCTCGGGCAACGCCTCCAGAGCCTGGTCGAGCAGCGCCCAGTCACGCTCGACGCCGCTCTGCCGCATGACGGCGTACGCGGCGAGCTGCAGGAACAGGTCGCTCTGACCGGTGAAGGCGACGTTGGCCGCCTCGGCCAGCGGACCGCCCTCCTTGCTGATCACGGCCACGGTGGCGCCCGTGCTGCGGGCGTACTGGGCGGCGGCCACGGTCTCCTTGGTCTTGCCCGTGTAGGAGGCGAGGAAGACCAGCGAGCCCTCGCCGAGCCGCTTGGTGCGCCCGGTGTTCAGCTCGTCGCTCTGGAGCTTGTAGACGGGGACGGTGTCCTCGCGCTCCAGCAGGTAGTGGCCGGGGTAGGCGGCGATGAGCGAGCCGCCCGCGCCCACGAAGAACACGTTGCGCAGGCCCTTGCCGATGGCCTCCGCGACGAGCTCCTCCAGCTGGGGACGCTGGCTGATGGTCTGGCGCGCCTTCTCCGTCAGGTCGGACTCGATGGGCTTGAGCGGCAGCTGGTCGGTCACGGTCTCTCCGTTCGCTTCTCAAGAATTTGAGAACGTTCTCAACAATGCGTTGGTAACGTTCTCACTGGAAGGGAGAGCCCGTCAAGAGCCGGAACGGGAGAGGGGGCGTTGATGTCGGCGAGGCGCCGGTCTACGGGGCGGCCGTGGAGGGCGGCGGGCGCGGCGGCGTCGGCGGCATCATCCGGCCGGTTCGGCCGCCGGCGCACGCCGCACGGCCCGTCTCAGGCGGCCGCGTCACGGGGAACGGGGGCCCGGCTCAGGCGGCCTCGTAGCCGGGGAACAGCAGCGACAGCTCTCGCGGGTGGGCGGCGATCAGCCGCAGCTCGTCGTCGGTGAGCGGGCGGCCGGTCATCGCGTTGCAGAGCTGCACCAGCCGGAACGTCAGGTCCTCGTCGCCCACCTCGGCGTCCAGTCCCTCCATGACGTGCCGGAACCCCGCCTTGCCGCCGTACTCGCCGGTCAGCACCACCCGCCCGGCCCGGGCGTGCCAGTCCTCCGGGAACGGCCCGAGCGTCGCCTCGTCGTACAGCTCGTAGTTGCCGTGGTCCTTCAGCGCGCCGTCCGCGTGGATGCCGCTCTCGTGGGCGAACGCGTTCCGGCCCACCCCCACCTGGTTGTACGGCAGCGGCTGGCCCAGCGCGTACGCCGCCCACAGCCCGAACCGGCGTGCCCACGACAGGTCGATCGGGTCGCCGATCTCCGCGTCCTTCGCCTCCAGCCCGAACCCGTGCCGGAAGGCCAGGATCGTGGACAGCAGGTCGGCGTTGCCCGAGCGCTCCCCGACGCCGTTGACGCAGGTGTTGACCCACGCGTCCTGCCCGGCCTCCAGGTCGCCGAGAGCACCGGAGACGGAGTTCGCCACGGCCATCCCGAGGTCGTTGTGGCAGTGCGTCTCGACCGGCATGCCGGTGGCCGAGGCCAGCCCGGCGAACCGCTCCCGGATGCGGCCGGGCGTGTCGCCGCCGATCGTGTCGCAGTACCGGACCCGGTCGGCGCCCGCCTCCTTGGCCGCCAGCGCGAACTCCGTCAGGAAGCCGGCGTCCGTGCGCGACCCGTCCTCCGCGTTCACGCCGACCGTCTCGGCGCCCGCGTCCTTGGCGGCCCGGACGGCGGCGGTCATCTCGCGGACGATCGCGTCACGGTCGAGCCGGCCCCGGAACTTGTTCTGGATCATGTAGTCGGAGGTCGAGATCGACAGGTTGTAGTGGCGCAGGCCCAGGGGCGCCGCGCGCTCCACGTCCGCCGCCACGCCCCGGCACCAGCCGGACAGCCGCAGGCCGCCGAACGCGCCGGCCTCGGCCAGGGCCACCTGCGCTTTGACGTACGGGACCTCGTGGAACAGGAACGGGAACCCGATCTCGGACTGCGCCACGCCGAGCTTGGCCAGATAGAAGTTGACCATGGTCTTGCCGAACTTGGACAGGCCGGTGCGCGCGGTCTGTACGCCGTCCCGGTTCGTCACGTCGAGGAAGTGAATCTGGGGCATGTCCTCACGTTGACATGGCCGTTCAATGTGTATCAATATTGATTTTCGTCAACATAGAGGTGATGGGCGGAGGCCGGACGTGGAGTGGATCGACGCCGCCACGGCGGCCGAGCGGCTCGGCGTGAAGCCGGCGACGCTCTACGCGTATGTCAGCCGCGGCCTGCTCACGCGGCGGCACGGCGATGACCGCAGGAGCCTGTTCGAGGCCGGCGAGATCGAGCGGCTGGCGCGGCGCGGGCGGCCGCGTGGGCAGCCGCCGGAGCTGGTCGTCGAGTCGGGCGTCACGGCCCTCGGCCTCGACCGGCCCTACTACCGGGGGCGCGACGCGCTCGTGCTGGCCCGGACGGCAGGCTTCGAGTCGGTCGCCGAGTGGCTCTGGAGCGGCGACCCGGCCGGCCGGCCCGAGGCCGCCTGGGAGAGCGAGCCCGAGGCGTTGCGCGCCACCGTGCAGGCGCAGCGGGGCCTGCCCGCCGACCTGTCGCCGCTCGACCGGCTCCAGGTGATCACCACCGTGCTGGGGGCGTCCGACTCGCTGCGCCACCAGCTCGATCCCGTCTCGGTGGCCGCCACCGGCCGCCGCCTCATCGCGGGCCTCGTCGACGCCCTGCCACCGGCCGCGGACCCGCCCGCCGCAAACCCGCCGGCCGCCGGCACGGGCGGCGGGCCGGGGGAGGGGCGGCTGGCCGAGCGGTTGTGGGCGCGGCCGCGCCCGCG